>JAHWKN010000009.1 GCA_019347875.1 Candidatus Parcubacteria bacterium | reverse complement strand
ACTGTTTGAGCCCCGATGAAATCGGAGCGAGTTCCGCAGGCCTACAGCTTAACGGTAGCTGGAGGTGTTTCTAGCTGATGAGCCGGCTTGGCAGTTTTTGGTTACTTTTTGCTGACAAAAAGTAACGGAAAGAGGATTCTTTGGTCAAAGAGGAGGCCAGGGCGGGTATGCCATCAACCTGTGGCCACCCCTAGTCTTGACCGTCCAACTAACGTATACTTTAGCTATAAAGCATAAGCGTCAATGAACTTACCTGACATTAACTTCAGTCTTGATCTTGTCATCCTGGGGGTGATGGTTCTGACTGTGCTGGTCGGGGTGTTGTTGGGCTCAAACAAGGTCAAGACTTTCGCCTTAAGCGTTTATGTCGGTATCGTCGTTGCCACCGAGTTCGGTACGGGTCTGTACGGCCTGTTGCAAAAAAATAACCTTGACCTGGGCGGCCGCTTGACGCCCGGCTCGTTGCGGCTGGGTTTGTTTGTTTTGCCGATGATCGCACTCGAAGCCGGCCGCCGCCAGCACGGCCGGCGTGAACGGGGAGGGTTAGCGATGACACTTGTCTTAAGTGTGCTAGTGGCGGCACTGGTGATTTCAAGTGCGCTGCAGCTGTTGGAGCCCGACTCGCTGCGGCGCGTTTTGGACGGGTCGGCGTTGGCCGGGCCGATCCACCGTTTCCGGCTGTGGTGGGTGGCGGCGGTGCCGGTGGCGGTTATCGGCGAATCGTTCATCCGCTCACGCGAGCAGTAGTTGCTAGTCTGACCCCTTGTGCCGGGCGATGATCCGCCGATAGGCCGCCAAATAGGCGCGGGCTGCCGTGGGGGCCGAAAACTTTTCCTCTACGCTGCGGCGGCAGGCGGCCGGATCGATCTCGTCGACGCGCGTCATGTATTCCTTAAACTCCGTTTCGCTGTCGGCCAGCCAGCCGTTAACCCCGTGCTCGATAATTTCGGGCATGGCTCCGCGGCGCATCGCCACCACCGGCGTCCCGCAGGCCAGCGCTTCGGTTACCGCCACCCCGAAAGGCTCCTCCCAGTCGATTGGAAACAGCAGTGCTTTGGCCCGGTTAATAAAGCTGATTTTGCGCTGGCCTGAGACGTTACCGACGTACTCTATCTGGTCGGGGGTTAAGCGGGGCAGGATCTCGTCGCTGTAGTACTTAAAGTCGGCAAAATGCCGGTAGGGGCTGATGGGGTTAACCAGCTCCAGCAGCAGCTGGCGTGGGGTGGTCAGTCCGGCCACTACGCCGGCCATCTTTAGTTTGTAGCCCAGTTCATCACATAACTTAATGGCTACGTGCTGGCCCTTGTCACGGTTAAAGCGGGCCAGCGTGATGAAGTAGTCGCTCTTATCCCGCCTGAACGTAAGCTCGCTTAGTTTGACCGCGTTGTAAACCACGCCGAGCAGGCGTGGTTTAAGCTGTCTTGGTGCGTTTTTCAACTGAGAGTGGGAGATACCGGCAAAGTAAAGCCGCTCGCTGCCTCCCAGCTGGGCAAACATGGAGCGGTTGTCCGGCAAGCCTTGCCGCAACGTGCCATCGGTACTGAAGGCGCCGTGGAGCGTGCATAAAGCCGGGGGGAAGAGCCGGGGGTCCAGGTGCGCCATGCTCGAGCCACCCAAGTGAAAGGTATGGTCGTGGATAATGTCGAAGTCACCGGCCTTTTTAATGGCGTTAAGCGCAAATAAGGATTGGGTGAGGGGGATGTTGACGGCGTCGTAGAGGGTTTTGTGAATGTGCTCGTACTGCTCGTCCTGGTAGTAGTAGAGCTTTTTGACGCCTTTTAACCTCAGCTTGGTGGCGCCGATGGTGAACAAGACAATCTCCACACCCAACTTAGGCAGCTCCTCGGACAGGTACTCTAAAATATACTCAATCGCGCCATAACCATCGGGCGGGATCTTCAGCCAGGGCGGTGCGATCATGGCGACTTTCAGCTTTTTGGTCGGTTTTGTCACCAAGCCAGTATAGCGCTAGGCTAGCTTTTGCGCCAGCATAAGAGTTTATTAATGGCTTGGCAGAGCGATAATCGAGACGGGATGGTGAACACATCGTTTGTTCAGATAACAGCGGTTTAGAGTAGTTTTTGATCAAACATCAACAGGTTCGCTCGACGCCGCAAATTGCGTTACAACCGGAATTTGGCTATACTAGAGCGGTTCAAAGCGAGCAACTTTGGTGGCAACGAATGCAGTGAAGATTGTGATGTTGCCCGCACCGTGGGCCCATAGCTCAGTTGGTTAGAGCAGCTGCCTTTTAAGCAGCGTGTCGTGGGTTCGAGTCCCACTGGGCCCTCCAATTTAAGCTCAGTTCCTCCAGATTGAGAATTTTTAATTTGTTAACTATTCCGCAATGAAAAAAGCCTTTATATTTGACCTCGATGGCGTGCTTATTGATGATGAAAAAATTTGGGAAACCAAGAAACAGAAAATGTACCGTGACCTTTTCGGAGATGAGATAACTGAAAAAATGGGGTCTACGCTTGGCATTAACATGGATGGCATTTATAAGCTTGCGAGCACTGCCGGCGCTAAAACCGATAAAGAATCTTTTTTGAAGGCATTTTACGATCTTGCGCAGGATATTTATCAAACAGCCCCTATACCTGTGGGCTTAGATAAACTTGCGACAAGCTTAAAAGAACTGGGATACAGAATGGGTATCGTATCGGCCTCACCGCTCGATTGGATCACAACCGTTACCAAACGATTGCCTTTTGAAGAAGATATAGAGCTGATAATCTCATTGCACGAGCGCGTCGACCTTAAACATAAGCCAGCGCCTGACGGGTACTTGGAGGCAATTCGAATTTTGCAAGCTAGTCCAAAAACCACCATAATTCTTGAAGACTCTAACTCTGGTATAAAAGCAGCCAAATCGTAAGGTGCATTTACGATTGGGCTGGTACAAAACGTTGCTGAAGGTTACGTACAAGAAGGCGCTGATGCCTATGCTGATACAATGGATGAAGTTATCAAGTTAGTTCAGCAACAAACGCGTAGCTCGCAGAATGTTTGAAGCAACTCTGGACTTCGACCAAAAGCTTCCGTGCCACTTGCTAAGATAAAGGTGTGCGACTTTATTACCCGTCTAAAATGCTGACCGTTTTGCTTGTTATCGTTATTGGGTTGGCGGTTTTGGCTTTGGTTAACTTTTTGATTATTACCTATCGCGGGCAGCCGGTACCCGTGCCCGCTATACCAAGAGGGACGCAAACATTGGGGAGCGGGGAGCCCTTGAAGTACGCGGTGGTGGGCGACAGTACGGCGGTTGGGCAAGGCGCTGATTATGAGCAGGGGATTGCGGTTTCGACCGCCCGCTTTATGGCCGCCCGCCGGCAAGTGACGCTCCAAAATTATGGCGCGTCGGGCGCGCGGTTGAACGGCGTGCTGCGCGATCAGGTGGAGGCGGCGGCGAGGATGGAGCCCGATGTTGTTCTGGTGTCAGCGGGCGCGAATGATGTAACGCATTTGACGGCACTTAGTGACATCGAGAGAGATTTGGTACAGATTATCGACCGGCTGAGGGCGGCTAATCCAAATGTCGAAATAATCCTGACCGGCGCTCCGGCCATGGGGGCGGTACCGCGCTTTCCGCAGCCCACCAGGTTCCTGGCCGGGGTGAGGACCGAGTCGGTTAACCGCGTCTTTGTGCGCGTGGCTAGTAGGTACGATAAAGTGACTTTTGCCCCTATTGCCGCCAAAACGGGGCCGATGTTTAAGCAAAGACCGGCACTGTTTGCGGCCGATAAGTTCCACCCTAATGCCGATGGCTACGGCACTTGGCTACCGGTGCTGGAAGAGTCCATTACCAGAGCGCTACCTGCGGGGTGAAAGGATGGGAAGCTTAACCGGTAACTAAATTGACAAAAGGTAGCACTTATGCTAGTATCAACGAATGCATTCGGAGGCTGGGCCAACCCCAAAGCCTGTAATGTTTTGTAGGTTGAGAGACCAACATATCGCCATCCGCGATAGTACCCTAGAGCAAAGGAGTCGGATATGCCCTCTCTGTGTCCGGTATGCGGCAGGATGTACTGTGACCACGAGCCAGGAGAGCGTGGTCAGACCGTTGGAGAAATGACGCGCGAGCCCACCGATGAGGAGATGGAGGCCTGGAGATCAGGCAGCGACAGTGACAAGCAAGAAGTCGCCCGGCGCCATGCTCACGATCCGGTTCGCCCCTCTGGCGAGGTCTGACGTGTCCTAGTAGAGTGCCGGCGAAATGGCCGCTTATTCGGTTTCGCTGCTCGTCAGCTTTTTGGGTTATGCGGCGGGAAAGGCCTTTTCGTAACCGCTCAGTTCAGGGCACTTGCGACGGTAATCGCCTCGGTCGCCTCAAGCGACCGAGGCCAACCCCAAAGCCTGTAAAACTTTTTGTAGGTTTCGGGGTCGAAAGTCGAGGGCAAGCAGCCCAAGACGCCCTTCGCCGGCTGGCGGATGGCGTGGCCGCACCTTACATCTCAACCGGTCAACCCGACAAGGAGGGTGATGACTACAATCAAGACGGTCGACTTTCCAATTGATGTCAACGACACCGAGCTGGAGGGTGTCGGCACTCTCTTGGTCACCGATCACCGGCTACTGCTGCCGCATGACTCGCAGCGCATGGCTCGCATAATGAACCTGGGCGCCTTCGACGATGGTTATGGTATTACCTGGCACATCATGACTAATCTGAGGGCGCTGGAAGCGGCTAACGAATTACACTCCGCCTGGCGTGAATACTTCGACTACTGCTGCATTGATAAGGCCGTGATGATCAATGCCAACGTCATTTACGTCGGCTCAGATAGCGAAACTTTTTTCTCCAGAAGGTATGGCTTCCCCGGCGGCAGTATTAGCGGTACTGTTACGGTTTACTGCCAGGAGTTCTGGCTGTCGGCCCCCTTTAGCGATTGGCTAGTGGAGTGTGGCTCAATACCCCCCTTGGATGACGATGCCGTGTCCAGGCTTGAGGCCGATCAGCTTAGGCAGCTTCAAGAGCGTATCGGTCAGAGTTTACTGGCCACCTACGCGACCGCAAAACTGGTGGTAGTGAGCCCGGCGGACAGCGAGCCTGGCTACAGCGCTCGAGGGTTCGAGCTGGTTCAGGAAGACGACTAGTCGCGGTACAGATGTAAGGGCTTCCCCCGGTCGCTCAGGTGACCGGGGGCAACCCCCGAGTTTGCAATTAGTGTTTGCAGTTTCAGGGGTTGAAAAACTCTGAACACGCGCCTGGTTGCGGGGTTTTGACCGCTACTGTATAGTGAATTCTAGTTTCAGGAGGGCTTAAGAAAGGCCCTCTTTTTTGAATCAAAAAACTTTAGACTCATTCGACGGTCTCACGGCGGGCGCACCGCAACAAGTGGCACCTGCACCATCAAGCCGCCAACGGCAAGGCCGCATCCCCAGGCGTTCTACGCTAATAACCGCTGCCGTTGCAGCTTTTCTGGTTGGATTATGGGTGGGGCGTTTTGGGCTGTGGCAGGTTGAACTGCCGCTGCTCATGACGGCCGCTTTAGCGCTGGTTCTGGCGCGCCGGTCCAGGTTGGTGTTGCCCGCGGTTGTCGTGCTCGGCTTGGTACTGGGGATCTTTCGCGGCGCCCAGTCGGTTGTAGAATACGCCGAGCTGGAGCGGCTGGTCGGACAGAAGGTGACTCTGGTGGGAGAGGTGGCCGATGACGCCACCGTTAGCGACAAAGGGCACCTCAACTTTAGCCTGCATCGTTTGACGCATGAAGGGCAGCCGATTAGCGGTGCGGTCCGGGTGCGCGGCCGCTACCAAAAGGTCAAGCGCGGCTACGCCGTTAGTGTTACCGGTAAACTTGGGCCCACCATCGGCAGCAAGCAGGCGGAGTTCGGCTTTGCCAGCCAGATCGAAGTGCTGTCGACCGAGATAGGCTGGCTAGAGGAGATCCGCCAGCGCTTTTTTGCCGGCATGCGCACGGCTTTGCCTGAGCCGCTGGCCTCATTGGCGCTGGGCCTGCTGGTGGGAACCCGCGGCCTGATTCCCAAATCGTTGCAAGATCAACTGACCAAGGTTGGCTTATCCCATATCGTGGCCGTTTCCGGCTACAACCTGACCATTCTCACCAGGGCGGCTCAGAGGCCGCTGCGGCAGCTGTCTAAGTATTTATCTACCGCTCTGGTGCTGTGGCTGGTGCTGGGGTTTGTAGTAGTGAGCGGGTTTAGCGCCTCGATTGTGCGGGCGGCCGTGGTCTCGGTGCTGGCGTTGCTGGCCGCCTACTACGGGCGAGAGCTGCGGCCGATGGCGCTGATCGCGCTGGCGGCCGGGCTGACCGCCGCGGTCAAGCCGGATTATCTGTGGAGCGACTTGGGCTGGCAGCTGTCGTTTCTGGCCTTTTTCGGCATCATGGTGCTGGCGCCGGCGGTAGAGCAAAGGTTCGTCAAAAAACCGCGCGCCATTAAGACCCTGCTCATCGAGTCGCTGTCGGCCCAGATTATGACCTTCCCGTTGATAGCGGTGATTTTTCAGCAGCTGTCGATCGCTTCACTGGTATCGAACGTCATCGTGCTGCCGTTGATCCCAGCGGTGATGCTGCTAGGCTTTGTTGCGGGGTTAGGCGGTTGGCTGATCGCGCCGATTGCGGGCTGGCTGGCCTGGCCGGCGGCGCTGTTGCTGCGGCTGATTTTGGCCGTGGTCGACCATCTGGCCGGCTTATCGTGGTCCAGCATTCAGCTGTATATATCGACTACAGACATGGTGTTGATTTACGGTTTGGTGGCTGCTGTTTTACTGATTATGCTGCGAGCGGCCAAGCAATCTACCCTTGCGACTCAAACTAAGCTTGTTGCAGCATCGCCAGAAAACGCGCCACCTCGTCAGAAGTTGAACTAGTGAAGTAGCGGAAGACGTCCAACGGCTTGACCCACTTCAGATCGTCGTAATCACGGGCTTGCCTGAGGCGGTAGCCGGACTGGGCTCGGCAGTCGAAATAAAGTGTAATCACCTGGACATCATGTAAGGTGCTATCCGGGAAGACCCTGGCCGCAATCAGGTTGTTTACAGATACATCTAGGTTGGTGGCCTCTTTAACCCTTTGTTTTAACTCAGTTGCAAACTCCAGTGTAGTCAGTCGTCCACCGGGGAACGACCATGTCAAGTTCTCGATAATCTCGTCTGGGTGTTTGCGTGAGGCGATCAAGACTTGATTTTGCGAGTTGCCGATAATGGCCAGGCCCGTAATAATGATCTTCAGATTACTCTGCGATTTGGCTAACCAGTAGGACCGTAAGATCTTGGCTAGATCGGGCTGCCTGAGATCCAGTTCGCCACTGGGTTCTTGATTAGTCATTTGTTGAGCAGTGGTGAAATAAAGGTCAATTAACTCGCGGAAGAATTCGCTACGAGTTTTGTGCTTGGATTTAATGAAGCTCTCGATTTTGGCGTGAATCTCAGGGGGTAAAGAAAACCCCACTACTTTGGTTGTTCTGGCCACGAGTTTAACTCCGTTCAACTATATCAATAATACATTCTGAGCTGACATCTGCAAGCACAGGCGCAAAATAAAAGGTGCCGAGAGGCGGTGAGCCCTCTCGGCATTACTGGGCGGAACGAGCCTGAACTGCGGCCCGTTCCGCCCACTGAGCGTTTAGCGCGAGCGCTAGGTCGGTTCGTTTTGAAGCTGCTGAAACCTCTGCCTGTCCCATCCCCACAGGCGCTGGAGAGCCCAGGCGATCGGGTTTAGAGCCAGCCACATTCCCGCTGCCGCCTGTAGCGCCATGCCCGGACCGTCAAGGACGAACAGGCAGAAAGCCAGGATGGCGGCTGGGACATGCTGCTTCGACGCTCCGGTAAAGCGTCCGGGGTGAGCTTCCGGTTGGGGCGCCTCTGAACTGCGCAAGTCGATCATCGCAAGCCGCCAGAGCGAGCAGAAGAGGCCTACCAGAAAAGCTAACCAAAGTGCATCCCACATAATTCCTCCCTTGGGTTTCGAGCGCGGGATAACCAGTTATGCTAACCATAGCTATGATATAACAATTTTCTGCTTGTGCAAGTGCGGTTGCGTCCCGATGTTATAATTGAGGTAATAATCGCCGTAATTTCAGGAGAGCTTATGTCCGGACACTCAAAATGGGCGAGCATTAAGCACAAGAAAGCCATCACCGACTCGCGCCGGGGGCAGGCCTTTACCAAACTCGCTAATCTCGTCAGTGTAGCCGCTAAGCAGGGCGGTCCTGATCCGGAGATGAACTTTCGGCTGCGGCTGGCGGTGGATAAGGCTAAGGCGGCCAACATGCCGATGGCCAACATCGAGCGGGCCATTAAAAAGGGCAGCGGCCAGCTGGGCGGCGACCAGATGGAGGAGATTACCTACGAAGGTTACGGCCCGGGCGGGGTGGCGGTGCTGGTGGAGGTGGCTACCGACAACCGCAACCGGACGGCCGCCGACGTGCGCAGCGCCTTTACAAAGCATGGCGGCAGCCTCGGTACCACCGGCTCGGTGGCTTACCAGTTTGACCAAAAAGGGGTTTTGAGTATGAAGGTGTCCGACATCGATCAGGCCACCCTGGACGCCATCGAGGCCGGGGCCGAGGACATCGAGGAAGATGAGGGGGTGATCACCGTCTATACCGCGCCGACCCAGCTAGAGGCGGTGCGCTCGGCTCTGGTTGCCTGCGGTTACGACATCGAAACCGCCGAACTGGCGCGAGTTCCCAAAAACACCGTGGCGGTCAGCGACCCCAAGACCGCCGCTACTTTAATGAAGCTGATGGACGCACTCGATGAGCTGGACGACGTTACCGCCACGCACGCTAACTTTGACATGGCCGAAGAGGCGATGGAGGCGGCGTGACGCGAAAAATACCGTTGTGACTAAAGAGAGCCTAACGCCGTGAAGATAATGGGGATTGATCCCGGTACCGCCACCACCGGCTTCGGCGTGATTGAGTATGAGCATGGCAAGCTAAAGTTCGTAGATGCCGGCGTGATTTTGACTCTAGCGGGCGAGGCGATGCCGGACCGGCTATGCACCATTCATGCGGAGCTGGAGCATCTGATCGCCGAGCACCGGCCCGATCAGGTGTCGGTGGAGCAGCTGTTTTTTGCCCAAAACGTTACCACCGCCATGACGGTGGGACAGGCCAGGGGAGTGGTGCTGCTGGCGGCGGCCGAAGCCGGCTTGCCCATCCGGGAGTTTACGCCCTTGCAGGTTAAAATGGCTATTACCGGCTATGGTCGGGCGGTCAAAAAGCAGATGCAGGAGATGGTGATGCGCTTGCTGAGCCTCGACCAAATCCCCCAGCCTGACGACGCGGCTGACGCCTTGGCGGTGGCGATCACGGCTGCACACACTTTAGGAGTAGTGAGTAGTGAGTAGTGAGTAGTGAGTAGTGAGTAGTGAGTCGACTAGAACAAACAGGCGCCGTTAACTTATGTAGAGTTCGCCGGTTTGACTGTTGGACGCTGAAGGCGAGACGACTTCACTTTGATCTGATCTGTCGCTGGGGTAAGATAGAGCCATGATTGCGAGCATTAGCGGGACGGTGAGTGAGAAGTTGTCCGATACGGTGATTGTTGAAGTCGGCGGAGTGGGCTATGAACTGTTTTTGACAACCGAGGATTGGGGGGCGGCCAAAATCGGCGGTCAAACCAGGTATTATGTGTATGAGCAGATCCGCGAGGACACCCACAACCTGTACGGCTTTGGCCAGCTGGAGTCTAAGCAGGTGTTTACCCAGCTGCTGAGTGTCAGCGGCATCGGCCCCAAGGTAGCGCTGGCCATTTTATCGGCCGCCTCACTCGAGCGGCTGCGCCAGGCCGTGGCGGCCGGTGATCCGGAGCTGCTTAAGGGGGTTTCGGGGGTGGGCAAGAAGACGGCCGAGCGCATCGTCATGGAACTAAGGGGCAAGCTGGGCGAGCCGGCCGGAGCGGCTTTCTCGCCCGGGTTGGCTTCCGACAGCGCCTACCAGGCTCTCGTTGGGTTGGGCTACCCGCCGGCACAAGCGGCCGAGGCCATCGCCGGGCTGCCCGGTGAACTGACCGGCGAGCAGGAAAGGGTAAAGGCGGCCATTAAAGGGATGGGGCGGTGATGATTAAAGCAGCGAGGAGTGAGGAGCGAGGAGTGAGGCTAACTGCTAACTACTCACTGCTGTCTCCTGACTACCCGGCCGGAGGCCGTTATGATTGAACGTGTCGTCAGTGCGGCGGCTGCGGATGACCCGGTGGTGGAGCAACTCGAGGAAACACTGCGGCCGAAGAGCTTTGCCGCGTATGTCGGCCAGGAGGCCTTGAAGCAAAACTTGCAGCTGGCGATTGAGGCCGCCCGGGGACGGGGGGAGCCAATCGACCACGTGCTGCTGTACGGCCCTCCGGGACTGGGCAAGACCACCCTGTCGCACGTCATCGCCACCGAGATGGGGGCGAGCATTAAGGTGACCTCGGGGCCGGCCATCGAGCGGGCGGGGGACCTGGCCTCGCTGTTAACCAACTTGAGCGATGGCGACATCTTGTTTGTGGACGAGATTCACCGCCTGCCTAAGACGGTGGAGGAGGTGCTGTATCCGGCGATGGAGGATTTTGGCATCGACGTCATGCTGGGCAAGGGACCGTCTGCCCGGTCGCTGCGGCTGGATCTGCCTAAATTCACCATCATCGGAGCCACTACCCGCGTCGGCGCGCTGTCGGCGCCGCTGCGTGACCGTTTTGGCATCGTTCACCGCCTGGAATACTATACCGCTGAAGAGATTGTGCGCATTCTGGAGCGCTCGAGCCGCATTCTGAAAGTGGGCATGGACTCCGCCGCCGCCGGCGAGGTGGCGCAGCGCTCGCGCCTGACCCCGCGCATAGCCAACCGTTTACTGAAGCGGGTACGTGATTACGCTCAGGTCAAGGCCGACGGAGACATCAACCTAAGCCTGGCGCGCCAGGCGCTGGCGCTGCTGGAGGTCGATGAGCTGGGCCTTGATCCGTCCGACCGGCGCATGCTGCTTTCTATTATCGAACACCATCGCGGCGGTCCGGTGGGGATTGAAACCATCGCCGCCATCTGCGGCGAAGAACGTGCCACCATAGAGGACGTTTACGAGCCATATTTGATGCAGATTGGGCTGCTTGAGCGTACGCCCCGCGGCCGCAAGGTGACACGCAAAGCCTATTTGCACCTCGGGGTCGAGCCGCCGGCAGACGCGGGTGGTCAGGTGCCTTTGTTGTAGCTTCTCAGCCCGTAAATTATGTGGCACCGAATCCAGCCAGCCCCCCAAGCCATCGCCTCCAACCCCTCTTCGCAGCGGTCCCATCGCTATCCCTCCTAACCTCCCCCGTAACCCCGCTCTTTCGTCACTTTTGCACCGTCAAAAGTAACCAAAACCGGCCGAGTAGGTCACTCACTCCAAGCCATCCAGCCCGCAAAAGGCCGGGCCTGCGGAACTCACTCGCCTGACGGCTCGCTCAAACAGTCCTCGGCCTTAATCGGCCTTTTCCGGTCTGGCTGTTTGGGGTTAGCTCCAATACTCGGGGATGGTAAGAAAAAATTAGTTCCTTTTGATTCCAAAACCTTCAGGCCCATCCATTTCCCCTGATTACCTCTCCGAGCTTTGGCAAAACCGGCAGTGAAGAGCGACAGTAGCTTTATCTATGTATTGAATTACCGCCCGAGGACTGTTTGAGGACGACTGTAAGGGAGGACGAGTTCCGCAGGGCCTCAAGCTAATGGAGTGATGAGCAGACCGTGTTTTGACACCAGCTCGGCAGTTTTGGCTACCTTTTGCTGACAAAAGGTAGGAGAGGGTCTAGAGCGAATTAGGCGGGATAGAAGTAGGGGGCAGGGGCTGTCAAAAGGTAGCGAAGGGTTATGGTGTCGGCGTGTCGTGACCGAACTTATGATGGGCGTCGTTAATGCTTTCGCCCAATTCCAGCGGGTTGCCCGCCGGCCGGAACAAAAAATTCGGCTCCGCTCCGGCCGTTTCAATCAGTATCTCGCCATAGTTTAAAACGGTGGCAAAAAAGCCGCTTTTGGTCCCCCGCACATCCTGAATCTCGTCTAGGGTCAGCTTTGACACGGTGCGGTGAAACAGCCCGTGCTGATTAATTTGAAGATAATGCTTGTTGGTTAAGATGATACGGTTTTGCCGGTATACCAGGTAGGCGACCAGCCCGATTACGGCCGCCAGTATGCCTAGCCCGGCCAGCACCGACCACGCTAGCGGCAGCGTCAATGGCGGCGGGACGGCTGCCGGATTGCTGCCCAACCAGCCCAAAGCGAAGGCCACAAACATCAAAACCAGGATGGTAGAAACAATGATGGGGAAAATACTAATCCAATGGCGGCGGACGGTTAAAATAATCCGCTCATCGGGATCGAGCTCCAGGTAGCTAGCTGGCACAGCAAGCCTTTCAAGCTAATAATGCTTCCATTGTAGCGCATTCCCGCTCAGGAGTCAGGTAAGCTAAGTCGCCGCCCTCTTGGTCTTGCCCTCAGCGGTCAGTTTCATAATATCGGCGTAAGCCCGGATGATGCGCCGCGCGCCGACCGCGCTCCATAGCTGCACCAAGTTCATCGGACCCTCGGCGGTAGGCTGGTCGGAGTAAAAGCGCGGGCGTCCGCCCGAATCGTAATGCAGTTCCGGCACCGCCCCCAGCTCCAGAAAAGCCTTGATGCTGGCATCGGCGGTGCGCCGGATGGCTTCTTCAAGCAGCCGGACCGTGGACGGCGCCAGTCCCCGGCGATCGGCCGACTTTAGCTGGCGCGCCAGCCCGGCCACCACGTAGGCGGTTTGCTTAGTCCAGATCACCTCGCCGTGGTAATCGGTGGTGTCGTAGCCGTCCCCTGCCCCCACCACCAGAGGACCGGAGTGGGTGTAAAAGTAGTTGGCGTCAAGCAGCCGCCGGCAGAAGCTCACCAAATCGGCTTCCTCGGGAGCGGCGTAAAAGGCCGCGTAAGCTTCGTCAAGATGGTTGACCTCCAGCTTCTTAAACTCAATGTCGCCGCCGGCTTGCTTAACGTCGTACAGTGCCAGCGCGTAGGCGGGCGTACCGTCACGGTTGGTAAAGCGGTACCACTCCTTGGTGCGCGACCACTTATTCATTAACGCCTCCGTCTGTCCGGGATCAATCTCCAGTACCGCGGCGTGCCGGTGAATCATCTCCAGTGCCAGCGGGTAAAACACGGCGTTGACGTCGTACGGCGCGATCACCGGGTGCACCATCTGGAAAGCCCGCCGGCTGTCACGCCAGTTGCCGGCCGCGTAGTACTCATCGTGTTTGTGCCGGCGCAGCAATACCGGCATCTTCTTGAAGGTAATCAGGCTGTTGCTGTCGGCTTGGACCATCACGAACCGGGCTACTTTGCGCAACCGCTCCAGATCGATATGGTCCAGCGACTGCGGCGTCAGGTGGTTTAGCCCCAGCAGGTAGCGCGGCTCAATATCAATCATGCTGCGAATAACGTACATCTCCTGTACCTGGCCGATCAGCTCCTTGAGGGCGGACGAAACCCGGTTACTTTGGTCAATCAAATCATCCAGACTGGTCGCCACCTCATTGGTTTCCTGGTGCTTCTCGAACTCAAACTCGCCGACGATGTTCTCGTGCCAGCCAACGCCTTCGGGATTTACGAACTCATAGGCGCGGTGGTACATGTAATGGATGGCCTGGGGCGTCAGGTCGCCGGCGCCCAGATCGGCCGACTCCATCCAGTCGCGTGGAAAGACGGTGCCGTACTCGAACCCGCTGGTTTTGTTGCTAGTCACTAAGTGATCGATCTCAACTTTGGTCCGCGCCAGCAGCGCATCGATGCTGGCCCGGTCGGGGCCAAACGAGGCGGTGTCGATTTGTCCGGGAGTAATGATGTGCTCCAGCGGGGGGTGATGCCGATAATCGGTGTCGCCGGTGAGGATAAAACCGATGTCAGGATGCTTACCGGCCGTCAGCTTAAAGCCGCGCCGGCGCTCCAGGCGGTGGACCTGGACGTCGGGCGCGAAGGTCAGCCTGACACCGTACCAGTGCCGCTGGTACAGCCGCTTGTACGATACCTGGTAGCCCGATTGGGTACTCTCGACCCCGATGTAGTTAGGCAACAGCTCGGCCGAGTGCTTCTTGGTGACCGCTTCGTACGTCGGCTTGGCCTGCCCGGCCAGTTCGGTGTAGTGGCGGACCTTTTGGATGTGCGCCACCACCGGGTCATGTAAAAACAGTTCGGGGGCCAGCAGCCGCCCCCGGATTACCAGCTTGCCGTGGCGTATGCCGACAGAGTCGATCCTTATTTGATCCCGGTAGATGCCCACACTGCCGAAGTAAAGGTGGTTGCTTGGCCCGACAACCCGCAGCTGGCCGAGCGGATCAAAGTCGACGTAGTACGGGCCATCAAGCCAGAGGTTAGGCGCCAGTTGCATGGGTTTATGTTAGCAAAGCCAGCGCCCAGCGCAACGGGGAAATCGTGGCGGCTGTTTTTAGTTGCCGTTCAGCTAGTCTCGCCCGCTTAAGGCGAGAAGGGGTCTGATTTGCCCGGGTTGCCGACGCTTGGCCGGGCCTCCACCGGTACCTGTTTTTTGACCGCCTCGATAGCCTTGGGGTTAAAACGGATCAGCTTAGAGGCGTCCTGCTGTTTTTGGGTTTCAATGGCGGTGGCGTCGGGGAAGACGGCGAAGATCAAGCTGATCTGATAGGCGGTGTAGCTGATGATCGCCAGTACGGCCAGCGTTACCAGAAATGTCTGAGCGCGGCTAAGGTACGGTAGGACTTGCTTCACTTAGCGGTCTCCTTGCGGTAAGTACGGGCCCCTTGGGCTTTGGTGTTTACTCTTAAGGTATTCATGGCTTCACAAACACGTTAATGTTAAAGGTTAAACTTAAGTTTCTAGCCGTCGCGTTGGGCTTGGCGATGGCCAATGAGGTGACGGTGGTGTAACGGTTAAGCTGCTCCAGGCTGGTCAAGAAGGTTTGCAGCTGCTCGTAGGTGCCGGTGAGCTGAAAACTGATCGGCAGAGCCAGCACCTTACCGGCTTTGGTGGTTTGGCTGGTGGGCGAGGGCAGGCCGGTGCTGGCGGAGAAGGTGATGCCGGGCAGCGGCATGCCGGCCCTGGCGGCTAGCTGCTGCAGCTGCAGGGCGATCTCTGACTGCTGCTTGGTTTTGGGGACGGCCGCTTCAATCTTAGGCAGCAGGGGAGCAAGCTGCTGGTACTGCTGCTTGAGGGCGCCCAGCTGCTCGATGCGCTCATCCGCCACGGCTGCCGAGGCCAGCTTGGTGCGCAGCAGCTCGGTGCGCTGTCGTAAGCTGACGCTGGCCAGGTAGTAGCCAACCGCGCCCAGTATCAGCAGCACCGCTAGCGCCCCGAGCAGGATGTAAAAGAACCGTTTCGGCTTCATTTGGCCTGCCCCGGTTTAAACCCGACGGTGATCTCGACCTTGTAGCCGCCCTCGGGGTTCGCCGTCAGGTTTTCGATATCGGCACCGCTGATTCTAGGCGCTGCCGCCAGCGCCTCGCGCAGACTGATGGCCGCGTTGAAGCTGTCGGCCGCAGCGCTGACCCGCAGCGGTTTTTTGTCGTCGCCGGTCAGCGCCAGGTTGGTGATGGCGGCGCCGCGCGGTGTGGCCCGGGCCATGTCGGCCAATAACAAAGAGAACCTAGTTTGGCCGGCATCGATAGTGGCGATGGTATCAAGCTGGTCTTTGAGCGTTTTAGCCCTACTTTCTAGGTTCCGGAAACCGGCGATGGTGTGGTTTTTTTGGTTCAGCGCACTTTCGGCGGCCCGAATCTGTCTCGACAAGTAAAGGTGGGCGGCGGTAAAGGTTCCGCTTAGCGCCAGGATAACCACCGCCACCAGCCACAGATAACCGGCTAGGCGCGCGTTGAGCTTAGCGTAAGCCAGTTCTTGCTTTAACCGCGGCGGCAGTAAGTTAATCATCGCCTACCCCCGCTGCGGTGGTGTAAGCCGGTAGAAGCCGGCCGGGTGCTTTCACGCTTGTACCTCCCGAAGCGCCAAGCCAATGGCGGTGGTGTACATTGGCGCCTCCAGCTTATCCAGTTTGGGCAGTTTCTTGGTTGCCAGGTTCAGCCAGGGGTTGCCGACAATGATGGGAATGTTTAAGGCCTTGTACAGGTAGTCAACTAACCCCGGCATACTGGCGCTGCCGCCGGTTAAGATCAATGTGCCGACCTCGGCTTTGTCTTCGCTGCGCTCCTGGTAGTACTTAACCACTTTCTTAACCTCGGCTACCACCGTTGTTAGCCGCCCTTCGATCGCCTCCATGATCTTCGACTGCATGCCGCTGTCGCCGATGCCGAACTTGTACTTAATTTCCTGGGCCTGATCGGGGCTGATGCCCAGACTCTTGACCATGGCCTCGGTTAAATCGTCACCCCCGATCGGAATGGTGCCGGTTAGGCGAATGACCTGGTCGTAAATGGCCAGATCGGCCGACTTTGAGCCGAAGTCTACCACCAAAGAGGTGCGCTGCGACCGGTTGGCCGAGATCATGGCCCTGGTAATGGCGGCCAGGCTGGTCTCCAGCGAGTCGACCTCCAGACCCAACAGGTCAAACAGCTTGATGTATGAGTCGACGATAGCCCTGGGGGCCGCCACCATCAGGACGTCGGTGTGCTGTTTGGCCGACTTGAGGGAGGCCTTAACGGTCTCATAATCAATGTACAAATCGTTCATCGGCACCGGCACGTACTGCTCGGCTTCGAAGTGGACCGCTTGTTCCAGGTCGGCCGCGGTCATCGGCGGCAGCCGCAGGATACGGGTAAAGACCTTTGCCACCGGCAGCGAGACGGCCGCGCGCCGGGCACTGATTTGGCCGGCAAACGGGTGGGCTAAAGCCGGTTTCAGCGCCTGGGCGATGCGTTCGGGATCGGCGATGATGCCTTCGGCGATGGCGTCAACCGGGAAGTTGGCGTACCCGTAGCCGGTCACCTGATGACCGCCGCTGTGGGGGTGCAGCTGTACGAACTTAGCGGTCCGGCTGCCGATATCAAACCCGAAAACCGGCTGGTCGCGGTAGATTAGCGGTACGCGCATGCGCTGTTGGCTTTCGTTTTAAACATTAGCATTTTAATTATAGCATCTTTTGCATTAAGCAGGTGGTTTGGGGCTGCCGGTTGTAAAAGTTCCATCGCCCATCTCCGACCTGCGATAGTTTTTGTTTTCAAGTACCCCCTTAAGCCCTGTTTGCACCGAGGACTGTCTGAGCCCACCGAGTGGCGGCGAACGCCGACGCCCAGACTGCGAGTTCCGCAGGTCAAACCGGGCTTAAGAAGCAGCGCGGGCAGCAGTGATGGGAGGAGGAGAGGATGGGAGCCTGCGGTAAGGAGTCGAGGGCTAGGGCCGAAGGTCTAGTCAAACACCTGCTGGTAGCGCTTGACATCCCAAACGCTGTCACCGGTTACCCCGTCGGTGGCAAACGTGACGTTGCCGCTGTTGGCCAGCTCCACCGTTTGTCCGATGATGCTGCCGACGCCGCCGCCATTGTTTAGCCTCACCTTGCTCCAGCGGGCGTAAAAGATCGATCCGGCCGCGACCGAGTTGTTGTTGATGCCGATGGTGCGAGTGTCACGGGAGTTGTATAGATCGGTGCCGGTTACGTTTGTACAGTCGGGCGAGCAGGTGGCGGCTGAGTGGTAGGTAATGAACTTGAAACCGACCGTAGCGTTGGCGCTAACCACGGCGGAGTTGTTAAGCGTTAACGCGTCTACTCCGGCTCCGTCGATCATGATGTTGGGTGAGGCGGTTAAGCCGTTGGCTACTCTTAAGATGGAGTTTTGTGACAGCGATAGTTTTCCGTCGATCCAGACATCTCCCGACACCGTAATCTCGCAGTTGTTGGCTAAGCTGACATTCCCCCCGGTGATGTGGGTACCGGCCGCCCAGGTCTTGGTTTGGCTGCCGCTGCAGCTGGCGTCGGACGCGCTGCGCGTAATCGTAGCGGCGGCTTTTTGGGCGTCACGGTCATGGGTCGGTAAGCCAACCGGGCTGGCGCTGGAACCGGCTATCAGGCCGGGGTTACTCATTTGGGCGCCGTTGGTCTGGTTGGTAGCCCGAACCTCGCCGTAAATGTGCGCATTGGGGCTGGTCAGGCTGATCGGCTGTCCGCTGGTGCACTGTTCCGGGTAGGTCGAGCCGCCGCCGGACGGGCAGTTGACGTGCGCCGCCAGGACCTTAACCGGCGTTGAACTGGAGCCGATGCGGGCGCTGTTGCTCATGGTCAGGTAGCCGTTGACGTGGACCGTGCCATATCCAATGGAGGCGCTGTTGGTCATGATCAAACCTCCCGGGCCGGTTTGGATGGCGTAGTTGCTCGGGTCGCTGCCGGTAATGGTTAGTTTTACCTTGCGGGTGACCATCGGCTCGGTGGACCCGGCGGGCAGGTATATTCGTCCGATCGAGGTGACTATCTTCTCATTGCTGATCGAGCCGGGCGCGACGCTGGTTTCGTAGGTGGCCTCGCCCTTAACGGCGTCGCTGTAAAACACCACCGGACCTCCGGAGCCGGGATAAGTGTTGTTGCCCGGCTTATTGATTTCGAACATGAACCGTTCGGCGCCAGCCTCGGCGGCCGCCAGCGCGTTGAGCGCCACCAAACTGCGCCGCGCGCTGCGGAAGTGGCTGAGGCCAAACTCGGCTACCGCCAGTGTCACCACCATAAAAAACGACATGGTGGCCAGCGCCCCGATCATGATGATGCCGCTTTGCGGTGACGTATCGGGCCTTGAGCGGCAGGCGGTAGCTTTATCAGCTCCCGCCGCCTCTTGCAGTTTATCTGTCGTTTGCTTCATGGCTAGTTCCTCAGCCTTGCCTGGCTGGCCAGCGTACTGTTGTAGCTGCGGCCAAAGCTGGTGCGGGTTTGCTGCAGGGTAATCTGGACCAAGTCGGCTTCATCGGGTGTGGCGGCTGCCGCGCCGCCGCCCCTGATGTAGGCGGCCTGCAGATCGGCCACGTCTTCAACCACCTTGCCGTCGGGCGGGCAGGCAGGGGAGGCCAGGGCAGGCGGGCAGGTGGTGACGGCGGCGTTGCCCGCCACCGGGTTGGCGATAGTCCGGCGGTACAAGATGCCGGAGCCGTCGATGTAGTAAACCAGGTTGTTGGTGTAGACGGCGCTGTGCAGCGGGTCGACGTAGAGCAGGTTGCCGCTGCCGTCGAGGGCCGGCACCGCCAACACCACCACCGCCGGGCTGCCGGTGGTGCTTTGCCAGCTGTAAAGGTTGCCCGGCGCTCCGGGGCTGTTATCGTCCGGCAGGGTGTTGTTTAGCTCTACGTTTTGAGCCGATCTGATGTCGCGGGTCATGGTTTCGACGGCTTGCTTGGTGTTGGTTTGCAGTAAGATCTGACTGTAGCTGCGGGCGTAGTCGACCAGCCTTTGAGAGTAAAACTCCGACACCACCACCGCCAGCATGCCCATCATGGTGATAGCGATGATCAGCTCAACCAAACTGAAACCGGCCTGGGGTGAGGCCGACGGCAGGCAGCAGGCCTGGTCCCGCCTGCGCCGTCGCCGGTTACCGTCCGCTGATCGGCCCAGCATCACCGGTTGATCCCCCGCTCGGTAATGAGCGTCGACAGCTGCACGTCTTTGCGGATGCCGCCCTCATGGTAGTAAATCACCACGTTCAGCCGTTTCAGGCCCGGTTCGGCCGGGCTCAAATCGACGAACTCGGCGCTACCGGATTTAGGCGCACCGAAGTTGTCGGGCAGTTCGGCGGTGAAGCTTTGGCTGGCGGGGATGGCTTCGAAGCCCAGGTTGCGGGCTGCCTCCACCTGCCGCCCGGCCAGTTGGGTGGCGATGGCCAGGTTACGGGCCTGGCGGTTGAGTTTGTCGACCGTGATGAACGCTTCGACGATTGCCACCAGTGCAATTGTGACAAACGTCACGGTAATGATCAGCTCTATCAGTGTAAAGCCGGATTCGTCTTTGGTTAACCGCACCCTCATGCTTTCAGTATAGCGTAAGCGCTATTATTAGGGTATAGGGCCGCTCTACCCGCAGAAACTAAAAACGGCCCGCAGGCCGTTTTTAGTTAGCACCAGAGTTAGTTGGCGCTGGTGACCTCGTAGGTGTCGGCCGTGCCGGCCTTAATCTCTTTGTCGCCTTTGTTTTCAAGCGTAGCCGTCAGGGCGTAAGACGAAGCCGGCGTGCCGGTAGTGGTGTAGCCGTAGGCCGCTCCTCCCTTGGGGTCGGTCGGGACCGTTTTGATGTAGGGCGGTGTGCTGCTGGCCAGTTCGCCCGTCGTCGCCGGGTAGGCGTTTTTGTCGTTAAAGTAGGTCTCGAGCGCCGTCTTGATGTTACGCAGGTCGCTCTTACGCTGGCCGTCACGCGCCCGCTGCGGGCCAGAGGCCAGGTTGGGGACGATCAGGACCGCCAGGATGCCGATGATGACGATGACGATCAAAAGCTCAAGCAGCGTAAATCCGCCTTGCTTTTTTAGTATGTTGCGCATGTGAATGTTCACCTCCTTTTATTGTTGCTAACAAAGCATAAGCTCTATTGGTATGAATTATAGAAGTGTGCGGCCCAAAAAGTCAAATAATTGTTCGGCGCGCCGCTTTTTTTTGGGAGGGGTACGCCGGTTGTAGCGCCGCCCCCGACTTTAAATGGCGTTCGACAGCGCCGACAGCGGGCCGAACACCGATATGATGATAAAGCCGATCATGGCGCCGATGACCATGATTAAGATCGGCTCGATGATCGAGGTAATACCGGCGATGATGCTGTCGACCTCTTTTTCATAAAACTCCGCCAGTTTAAGTAAAATTTCATCCAGCTGTCCGGTCTCTTCGCCGACCGCGATCATTTGACTGACGATGGCCGGAAAGTTGTCGTTACGGCGCATCGATTCGGCGATGGGCTTGCCGTTTTTAACGTCGGCGGCGATCGCCGCCAGGCCCTCCTTGAAAACGGTGTTGCCCAAGGCGGCGGCGGTGGCGCCCAGGGCGTCAAGCACGCTGATGCCCGAACTCATCAGTGAGCCGAAGGTGCGGGCGAAGCGGGCGATGTTAACCTTGCGCACGATCTGGCCGAAGATCGGCAGCTTTAGCAGCAGGGCGTCAAAGCGTTTCTTGCCGGACTTGGTTTTGATGTAGCGGGTCAGTAAGACGACGCCGCCGCCCAGCGCCAGCGCGATAAAAATCCCGTACTGAGTCAAAGCCTTGCTGGTGCCCAGTAAGATTTGGGTGTAGATGGGCAGCTCGGCGCCCAGCCCCTCGAAAATGGTGCCGAGCTTGGGCACGATGGAGGTCATCAGGAACACAAACGCGGCGATGGTGGCGCTGGTGACGACGCCCGGATAAATCATGGCGCCCCGCACCTTCGAGACGATCTCGGCGTCCTTCTCCTGCTGAACGGCCAGGCGCTCCAAGACGTCGTCCAGAATTCCACCCGCCTCTCCGGCCTTCACCATGTTGATGTAGACCGAGGAGAAAACGTCCGGGTGTGCTCCCAGGGCGGCGGCCAGCGACGAGCCGCCCTCGACCCGCTTGGCCAGGTCGCCGGTGACCTCCTGCAGCTTCTTAGAAACGGTCTGCTCCTTGAGGATGCTGAGCGACTTGGCCATGGGAACGCCGGCGTTAACCATGGTGGCAAACTGGCGCGAAAACACCACCTTGTCCTTGAGCTTAACCTTACTGCCGAAGCTTAAGTTAATGGACAGGCCAAAGCGCTTTGAGCCGGACGGTGCATCTTCCTTCACCAGGATAGGAGAGAGCCCCTTCTCGATCAGGTTGGCGGCCGCCGTGGCGCGGTCGAGCGCGAACAAGCTGCCCTTGGTAACCCCCCCGGTCTTGTCGCGCGCGGTGTAAGAGAACGTCCCCATTATTACTCTCTGGTCACCCGTAAAATCTCTTCCACCGTGGTGAAGCCGCGCAGCGCTTTCAAGAAGCCGTCTTGCTGCATCGTCAGCATCCCTCCGCGAATGGCGGCCAGCTGGATCTCCTCGCTGGTGGCATGGGTCACGATCAGCTTCGCGATTGTCTCGTTAATTTCCAGCACCTCGTAAATGCCTACCCGCCCCTGGTAGCCGGCCTTGCCGCATTCGTCGCAGCCCGGCCCGGGCCGGTAGAGCTTGATCTGTCCGTTGCGCAGCGGCTGGTCGTCGGCCACTGGACGGGGAGCCGTGGCCGGCTGGGAGCCGCTTTGGGGGGCGACGGTGGCGGCTACGATGGTGGCTTTGGCGGCGTCCTGGGCGCTGCGGTTGATGATGTTGGGGTCGGAAGCGATTTTATCCAGGATCGATTTGTTGACCTCGATGTCGTTAAGCGGCGCAATCACTTTTTTATGCCTTCCTCCCTTGACGGTAGTAGCGGCCTGGGCGGGCGCCGCTGCCGCTACGGTCTTGGCGGCCTCGGGGGCCTCGGCGGCGCCGGGATTGGCCCGGAACAGCTTCAGGGCGGCCTCAACTTGAAAGTCGCGCTTAATGGTAGTCATCTCGTGCTCTTCCGGTATGTAAGCTATGCGGCAGGTACGGCAGAGCCGGCGGACCAGCCGCTGGCCGATGACGGTGTTGACCGTAGAGGCGATTAGAAACGGCTCAATGCCCATGTCTAAGAGGCGCGGCAGGGTGGTGGCGGCGTTGTTGGTGTGCAGGGTCGAGAGCACGACGTGGCCGGTCAGGGCGGCCTGGACGGCCAGGTCGGCCGTTTCGCCGTCGCGGATCTCACCCACCATGATGATGTTGGGATCTTGGCGCAGCAGCGCCCGTAACCCGCTGGCAAACGTCATGCCGGCCTTAGGGTTGACCTGGGTCTGGTTGACCCCGCTGACCCGGTACTCCACCGGATCCTCAACGGTTGAGATGTTGACGCCCGGCGTATTGAGTAGGTTTAAGACGCTGTAAAGGGTGGTCGACTTGCCCGAGCCGGTCGGTCCGGTGACCAGCGTCATGCCGTGGGGCTTGTGCAGGTTGCGCGTAATGCCTTCCAGCGCGCCGCCCTCGAACCCCAGCTCTTCCAGTGTTAAGGCCCGGCTGGACTCGTCCAAAATCCGCATCACCACCTTCTCGCCGTCCATAATCGGCAGCGTCGACACCCGCAGCGCCACCGTTTTTGATCCGAGCGTAAACTTGAACCGGCCGTCCTGCGGTACCCGGTGCTCGTCGATCTTGAGGTTGGCCAAAATCTTAATGCGCGACACCACCGCCGGCAAAATCGGCTTGGGCAGCGTCATCGACTCGCGCAGCACTCCGTCGATGCGGTAGCGGATCTGGACGATGTTCTCGCGCGGTTCGATGTGAATGTCGGAGGCCCGTGAGCGCACGGCAAACTCAACCATAATGTTGACCGTTTTGGCGATGGGAGCGTCCTCGGCCAGATCCTTGGCGCTGGGCTCGGCCGTCTTTTCTTCCTCCGCCCCCGAGTCTTTGATGGCTTTGTTTATTTCAGAGTTTAGGTTGCCCTGGTACTGGTCCAGGGCGCTGGCGATTTCGCTGGGGGTGGCGGCGTAAATCTTAACGCCCCCGCCGACCTGTTTTTCGATAAAGTCGGCGGCCTGAAAGTCTTCTGGGTCGGCCATGGCCAGCTGCAGCCGGCTGTCTTCGACGCCAAACAGGACGGCCTGGTACTTGCGGGCGATGCGCTCGGGAACCTTCATTAAGATTTCGCGGGGGATCTTGACGTTAGCCAGCTGGCACAGCGGCACGCCGATACTGGCGGCGTACAGCTCGGTCAGCTCCTTTTCCGTCATCAGCTTGCGCCCCATGACCGTCGACAACAGCGGCTGCTTGGTCTCCAGCGCGACCTTTTCAGCCTCTTTTAGCTCCTCTGGCTTGATCTTGTCGCTGGCTGAGAGCAGTTTCTTAAGCTCAGCATCTGAAATTCGCATGTTGGGCTAATTATAGCATAAGCGCTTAGAGTAAAGACATTTTGTTGGCCGGACCAAGGTGCGTAGCGGGGGCCAGATGATGAATCTGATGGTAGAATAAAAGCATGAGCAGAATTTCGGCCCGGCGAACGGTAGCCACATCGTTTTTGGTGAATGTCTCCGACATAGTCCTCAGCCTGACGGTGGCTATTATCAGCGGTAGTGTGGTGATGCTGTCGCAGGCGTTGCAGGGCGTGGCCGACTTGTTGACCTCCGGACTCCTCTTAGTCGGGGTACGGCAGGCTAACCGGCGGGCCGATCGAAAGTACCGCTTTGGTTACGGCCGCGAACTGTATTTTTGGATTTTGATGTCGGCTATCTCGATGCTGACCTTGACCTCCAGCATCTCCTTTTACCTGGGGTGGCAGCGCTGGTTGCACCCCGAACCGATCACCAACCTACCCTGGGCATTGGCGGTACTGGCCGTTGGTCTATTTACCAACGGTTACGCCGTCACCGTCAGCTTCCGGCGGTTACACCTGTCGCACGCCGGCAAGTTTTGGCGCAAGCTGAAACACTCCAGCCTGATCGAGACCAAAGCCACCCTGATCCTGGATTGCATGGGGGTGACCGCCGCCGCCGTGGGGATGACGGCCTTGATCATCTTTGCGTTGACCGGTGACGGGCGGTTTGACGGATTGGGGGCCATGATTATCGGGGCGGTGACGGCCATACTGGCCGTCAAGCTGGTGATGGAGGCCAAAGACGCCATTATCGGCAAACGGGCCACCGACGACATCGAGCAGGCCATCGCCCGGGCGGCGCTCAAGGGTACCGGTGTGAAAGGGGTGTTGGACCTGCGCACCATGTACTTGGGTTCGGAGCGGCTGCTGGTCAACATGGAGGTCCACTTAGACGAAGGCTTGCACACCCGCCAGATCGAGGAGCTGACCGATGAGATCAAGCGCAAGGTCAAACGGGCGGTACCGATGGTGCGCCACATTCAAGTGGAGGTGGAGACGCCCCGCCGCCGGTCTGCGCGAGCGTAAACCGAGTCATAGTGGCAATAACAGCGCTTTGTGTTTCTATCGGTGATTTACGCCACCTAATCGGGGTGGTTGCGCGGTGATCTACGGCAGAAAAAAGTCAAGCGCCCCGACAGCGACTTCCGTCGGGGCGCTAGTTGTTCCGTGCTTTCTGCTTGATCTCGAAGCGCTGTCGGGCTAGATCGGGAGGCACGTGTTTGATGAGGCCGTTGACGGCGGCCTTAAGCTCATCCTGGAGGATGATGGCGTTAGGGGCTTGTCGCACGTAGTCGAGCGGTGTAAGCCCGCCAAGCTCGGGCGCCGGGGTCACCAGCCAGATGGAGATAGAACGGTCGTTGGGCAAGTGCGGCCACAACAAGTCGAACACCTCCATTAGTACCTGCAGCTTGTTGGCCACGGCGGTAGGGGGTTGCGCGTCCCCCCGCTCCCATTGCTCAAGGGTGGCGGCAGAGACATCTCCCAGCATGTAACTGATCGGCCTAAAGCCGATCACCGGCTTGAGCCGACCGACCAGGTCGGCAAAACGCGGTTGCTCCATTTTATCTCCCAAGGTACGCCGGTGGATAGTTTTGCTATCCTAGAACAGTTACGGCCATGGCGCAAGCCGTTGACTCCTTGATTATTGGCTGCCTGCTGGCGTTGTGCCATAATCTTAGTCAATGCGTCAAAGCACTTGCTCACTGCTGCTGTTTGGCCTGCTGTGGCCGCTGGCTCTGCCGCCGTCCGCTTTGGCGCATACGCAGCAGGGTCCGCCGTACCTGCGCGTCAACGGCGACTACGTCGAGACAAATCCTTTAGCCGATCTCGCCCCGGGTCAGATTCCGCATGGTCGGGCTCCGGGGCGGTATTTGGCGGGTGAGCCGATAGAGTTCTCGATCGACCTGAACGTCATTCGTAACCAGTCCGAGTTTCGCTGGCGGTGGCAAGAGGGCGGCACGGAGTACCAGACCGGCACCAAGGTTACCCACACTTACGCCCAAGCCGGCTCCTACACCGTGATACTGCAGGCTCAGAACGAGTCCATCTCCGACCGGTTCGTCGACTACGATACGGTTCAAGTCGACGTGGTACCTAAGACCGGCTACGTTACGCCATCGGCTAGGGTGGTGGTGGAGGCTGCCAAGAAAGGCAGCGGCTACGAGGTCAGCTTTAAGGCCTCGCCTGCTCATGATCCCGCGACCAGCATCACGGAGTACCGGTGGCTGTTTGGTGACGGCTTTGACGCCACCGGCCAAACGGTCAGCCACACTTACCAGGAGGGCAGTGTACAGGTTTTCCCCGTCTTGAGCGTTAAAGACGGGCATGGCTTAAGCGCCCACACCGGATTTGAGTTAAGTTTTACCGATGACAAGGTTGTGGCCAGGGAGCTGCCCTTTTCGCCCGGTACGGTGGAGCAGGTCGGTTCCGGTTCTGGAGGCTCGGCGTTCTGGCGCCTACTGTGGCCGGCGCTGGGGGTGGCAGCGCTTCTGACGCTGGCGGTATTGCTGCGTCGGCGCCGGCGTTAGGGGCCGCCGAGAGGTTTTAGCCGACTGCCCTAGGATCACAAATAAGTTGACATTCGGTATTTGTTCAGATAGGCTGGATGAAATGAGGGTACCAATTAACAAAGGGACCCTCTTATGCGTTTTGCCTGCCATGCCCTCCTCCTTGTGCTTGTTACGCTTAGCTTAATCCGGCCGCCGCTTTTGGCGGCGGAGGAGGCGCCCGGTTCCCAGGTGGTAATCGGTGAGCTGCAAACCGCCGGTACGGCCGACAGCGGCCAGGAGTTCGTGGAGCTGTACAACCCGACCGACAGCGACGTAGTACTGGACGGCTGGAAGCTGCAGTATAAGTCGGCCGGCTCGGTTGACCAACCCTCGGCCTGGACCGCCCGCGCCGCCATCACCGGAGTCATCAAGGCGCACGGCTTTTACCTGTTCGCGACGGCCGGTTACCTGCCCCAGTCCGACGGCGTTTTATCGGCGGCCGGGCTGTCGGGAGCCGGCGGCCACCTGCGCCTGATCGATGATGGCGCCACCGTGGTTGATTTAGTCGGCTGGGGCCAAGCGGCCAATGCGGCCGAAACCACTCCGGCCCCTGCTCCGCCGGCGGGCCAAAGCATCGAACGCCTGCCGGGGCGGCTAGCGGAGGGCGGCGGTAACGCTATCGACAGCGACGACAACGCCAAAGACTTTATCGTTCGCCCCAACCCTCAACCTCAATCAAGCGCGTCGCCGGTGGAGCCGCCGGCGGCTGAGTTTGATCCGGCCGACGTTGACCCGGAGGCGGAGGAAGGCAAGGTAGTTGATGACCCCGCCCCTGACCCGCCCCGGTATCCGGCGGTCCAGATTACCGAGCTGCTGGTGGACCCGGCGCCGCCCCTGACCGACGCCGAAGATGAGTTTATCGAGCTGCACAACCCCAACGCTCAAGCTGTCGAGCTGGCCGGTTACGTTCTGCGCAGCGGAGCCAACTTTCGCGATCATTATACGATTCCCGCTTTAACCATTGAGGCGGGAGGTTATGTGGTGCTATATGCCCGGGAGACAAGTCTTAGCCTGACCAATACCGGCGGAGCGGCCCAGCTGCTCGATCCGGCCGGGGCGGTGGTTAGCCAAACCGGGCCTTATGAGCAGGCCGGTGAGGGCCAGGTGTGGGCCGTGTTTGGGGAGGGTTGGGCCTGGAGCTTGCAGTCAACTCCCGGAAGAGCCAACTTCCTGGTGGCGCCGTTAGCTGCGCCTACGTCCAAGACCGGCGCCGACAAGAAAGCGGCGGCGGCTAAGAAGAAGAGCTCTAAGGCTTCAGTTGCCAAAGCTAAAAAAGCGCCTAAAGCCAAAGCGGCTAAAGCGGCCAAGACCCCTAAGGTCAAAAGCGCCAAGGCCGCATTCGAGCCCCGGGTGGCGGCCTCTAACTCCGGTACCTCCGGTTGGTTGCTAATCGCCGCCATTGGACTTACCATAGCTTACGCTGTTTACGAGTTTCGCTATGACCTACAAAACTACTTCTACCGAGCCCGGCGCTACCTTAAGGCTCGGCGCTAACCTTGGCCGCCGTTTGCGCGGCGGTGAACTGATAGAGCTGTCTAGCGACTTGGGCGGCGGCAAGACGGTGATTGTAAAAGGCCTAGCGCAGGGGCTGGGGTACCGGGGAGAGGTGACCAGCCCGACCTTTACCGTCAGCCGTATTTACCGTTTGCCCGGAGGGTTGGAGTTGCACCACTTTGATTTTTACCGGCTGGAGGCGGGGGACGTGGTGGCGGCTGAGCTGTCTGAAGTGCTGGGCGACCCAACGGTCATCGTGGCGGTGGAGTGGGCCGGTCAGGCGGGGGACGTACTGCCGGCCAAGCGGCTGCTGATCGAGATTAAGGCCGTCACCGCAACTACCCGCGAGATTACGGTTACGGCCACCGACCCCAGTTTAGACTATGTCATAAAGGGGCTAAGCGGATGAGCCGCCAAGGGATGAGCGGTCACAGAGTAGTTTTAGCGATCAGAACCGATACGGCCGAGGCTAGTGTTGCGTTACTGGATAGCGCGCCGGGTCAGAACAGCGCGACCAGTGAGATTGACAGCCTGACATGGACCGCCGGCCGGCAGCTGTCGGATCAGTTGCTAAGCAAAGTGAAGCAACTACTGCAAGCGCATGAACTGGCCTGGAGGGATTTTGAGGGAATCATTGTTTTTAAGGGACCCGGATCCTTTACTGGTTTGCGCATCGGTGTTACCGTCGCCAATACTCTAGCCTACAGCTTGGGGATTCCCGTAGTGGCGGCGGGGGGGCCGGACTGGGTTGAGGCCGGCTGGCGCCGGCTGAGCTCGGCGCAAGCGGGGGAGATCGTCCTGCCCGAATACGGGGCTGAGGTGAACATTACTAAGTCTAAGGGGTAGTGGAAAGATCTTCCCCAACCCCTCTTCACAACGGCCTACCGCCTCCCCTCCTAGCCTCCCCCTAGGCCTCTCTCTCCTACCTTTTGCCAGCAAAAGGTAGCCAAAACTGCCGAGTAGGTCACTCACTCCAAGCCATCCAAACCACCACCGGCGGGCCTGCGGAACTCGTCCTGACGGTCCTCAAACAGTCCTCGGCTTTATCCGCCACTGGCGGTCTGGCTGTTTGGGGTTAGCTCCAATACTCGGGGATGGTAAGAGGGATTGGGGATAGGGAGAGTGGGAAGGAGAGATCTTTTTGATTCCTAAAATCCCTGTCCTCTTCTAACCAACCCCAAGCCTTGCCATC
>JAHWKN010000008.1 GCA_019347875.1 Candidatus Parcubacteria bacterium | reverse complement strand
CTTGGGGTTGGCTTAGAAAAGCTATGGATTAAGTAATCAAAAAGCAAGAACCGATCTACGATCTACCAATCCCGAACCCCTAATCCCTCTTACCATCCCCGAGTATTGGAGCTAACCCCAAACAGCCAGACCGGAAAAGGCCGATTAAGGCCGAGGACTGTTTGAGGACCGCTAGGGACGAGTTCCGCAGGCCCGGCCTTTTGCGGGCTGGATGGCTTGGAGTGAGCGACCTACTCGGCCGGTTTTGGTTACTTTTGGCGGGACAAAAGTGACGAAAGAGCGGGTTACGTGGGAGTTAGGAGGGATAGACGGTAGGCCCGCTGCGGGGAGGGCGGGGGTGATGACATACCGGCTAACGATTGGAGCAGAAAAAGTGCCGAGGCAACTCAGAACCCCCTACTTCCTTAGGGGCACATCCCAACCGCGCTGTTATTACCATCCCGCACCTCAAAATTCTTACAAATATCGGTGTCGCTAAACAAAACGTGATCCAGGCCGGAAGCCGCGCCGGAGCGGATCGGCACGTTGATCCTGATGCGGCGGAACACGTCCCCGGCGCGGGCGGTCACGTCCACCGCCGCGTTCTGGTCGGGCACGCTCACCCTCGTGCCGTTGTTGTAAAACTCCAGCTTGTAGTGGGCCCCGGCATAACGCGGGCGCAAGCGCAGAATGTGGTTTTGACCGGCGTTAAAGCCGGTGATGCTGATGCGGCAGTTGTAGGGATCGTTCTGGGGCACGTTGGCGGTGCACCGTACCGAAACCGGGCCGACCGCCCCTATGCCCGTAGCGGCCCCGCCGGTACGGTTTGGCCGCAACACCAGCGTCTGGAGGTTGATGTTGCCGGCCGTAAACGTACCGCTCGGATAGGTCACGTCACTTAGCTCCATCACCGCCGGAAAGTTCCAGCTCGCTCCAGGGGGGAAGTTTGAAATAAACGGAAACGGATTCGGCGCCAACGGGTCCTGCTCAAAGCCGCTGATGTTCCAGCTGAGATCAATGCGGTTAAAGCCCGCCGAGGCGGGGATTTCAAACTGCTGCGAGCGGTCGCGGGCGGATTTATTTTCCAGCGTGTTGCTGGTGGCGGTAATGCGCTTACAGGTGTAAGCGATGTCGGCCACGCTACTGGCCACACAGTTACCGGAAAACGACAAAGCGCCGCCGCTGTTAATCGCCCGCTTGAGCTCCAGCAGCGCCTCTTCAGCCCCGGCCTCGGCCGCGTAGTAGGCGCGGATCGACTGGTCGGCGTCCTCCGCCTGGCGCAGCTCTCCCATCATTAAGCTGACCATGGCGGTGGTAATGATCAGCAGCAGCAAGCTAACGATAATGGTGGTGGCAAGCGCCACAACCCCCTTTTGATCCTGCAAGAAACTTGGCCGGCTCATTGGGCCGTCCCCCGCAAGCTAACCGTACTGGTGAGGTTGCTGACCGAGCAAAACTGGGCGCCTTGGCCGGTGATGCAGTTGCTGCCGGCTAAGAGGCCGGGGTTGGCGGTAGCTACCCGCAGCTCCATCCGGACACTGTCCGGGCTAAAGCCGGTGTCAGGATGCGCACTCCCCGCCGGAATGGACGTGGCCGTTAAGCTCAGAACCCTGACGTCACCCGAAGACAGCACGGTGGGGGCGCCCTGGACGTTGGCCGGATCGCATCCGGAGGCGGCGGCCGGATTGATCAGCCCCCGCCGCAGCTGCCCGGACTGCACGTAAAAAATACTGGTGGCGCTGTCGCCCCGCAGGCACAACCCCGTCGGCACCACCTCGGCCGCCGAGGCGCCGCGTGCCGTGCGCACCATCTCTTCCAGACCCGAGCGGGCGTTTTGCTGGGTGTTACGCGAGGCCAAGCCAGCCTGGTACATCCGCACGATGTTTATAAACCCGCCAATCACCACCAGCAGCATCAAACTAAACAGCGCCATGGCCAGCAACAGTTCTATCAAGGTAAAGCCCTCCTCACGCTTTAACATCCCGCCCCTCCGGCCGAGCAGTCACGCGGGCCCATACCGTCCAGATTGACGAGATAGGTGCTAATGACGGTGCGGTTGGGCGGCCCGACACCGGCGTTGTCCCACTCGGCCGCAATGTCGAACCTGATTTTTTCGCCCGCCTCTACCGCCGTGATCCCGGTAGTGGCGCCGACGCTGCCGTTGGCATGAACCGAGATCCGGTAAATGCCGTTGTTAAGCATACCGGAGTTGACCTGCCACGAGCCGCCGGCGTCGCTCATGTGAAAGGTGCCGGCGCCAAAAACCGCGCCTCTAAACATGCCCCAGCTGCGGGTGTCACGAATGTTGCGCAGCCCCTCGGCCTGCTCCTGGATCAAGTTCACCGCCTGGGTGCGTTCCTGGGCCGACCGGCCCTGCCGGAAAGCGGCGGTCGCCACGTTAAAGGAGGCCAGCAGCACGCTCGACAAAATGGCCAGCGCCATCACCACCTCGATCAGCGTATCGCCCCGTTGCGCGTGCGCTCTCATCAGTTGATCACCCTGGTGACCGCGCCGGTTAGGCCGTTGACGGTCACCGTAGCGGCGCGCCCGGCGTCATCCTCGAACCGCAAAACCAAGTCTCCCCGCAGCGAGGCGTCATCCGGCCTGTACCGGTCGGGATCGCGGGAAAAGTTAACCGGAGGCGGCGGCGTCCAAACAGGCGTATCCGGCGTGTAGGTGATAAGCTGCCCGTCGCTCTCGCGGCGGGTAAAGATGACGGAGCGCCGCTGAGGGTCGGCGTAGCGCACCCCGTAAGGGACATCGATGGTGTATTCAACCGGTGACTCTACCAGCGTTGCGCTCAGGTCGTTGCGGTCAGCGGTCAGAGTGGTCACCTCCAAGCTCGAGCTGTTGGGGGTGAACCTGATACGCTTGCCGAAAAACAGCCTGTCCCCCGTACCAAGGGCGTCGAGATGGACGGTGGTGTTCGCCTCGTTTTTGACCTTCACGACGTTGTTCTTAACTTGCTCCACGGCGGCCGAAAACTGGGCCCGCTCGCGCACCTCTCTTTGCCCCGAAAACGCCATTATAAGAAGCAGGCCGGAAATGGCCAGCACCATAACCACCTCGATCAGCGTAAACCCAGACTGCGCGTTACTTTTTAACATAACTGTTTTGATTATAACATCCCTTCGGCTAATACAGCCCCCTTAAATACCACTCTATAATCGCCGCCCCGTGCAGCTTGGCGATCACCGTCCCGGCGATCAGGAACGGGCCGAAAGCGATGTACTTGGGCCGCCGGTGCCGCATAAGCCGGGCTACGGCCACCAGGGCCACCCCCACCAGCGCCGCGGACATAAAGGCCACGAACAAGGCGACGCCCGTTTTACCCAGCCCCAACAGCAACCCCATCAAAAAGGCCAGCTTGATGTCTCCCCCGCCCATACCCTTACCGCGCGTCACCCAGGCGATGGCGTAAAAGCCGCCTCCGGCCAAGGCGGCCGCCAGCAGCGCCGACCAGACGCCGCCGAACGGCTGGCCAAGCACCAGGCTAACCGGCAGCTGCAGTAACGCCACCACGATAGCGGGCAGCAGCACAACGTCGGGCAGGAGCATCCAGCGAGCGTCATACAGCGCCAGAACGATCAGTACCGTCAAAAAGTACAGCCAAAACGCGAAGTCAACCACGCCGAGTGGTGAGTAGTGAGTAGTGAGGAGTGAGGAGTAAGACCATGCGAACAGCCCGGCGGTTAAAAGCTCCACCAGCGGGTATTGGGCTGGTATTGCAGCCTGGCAGTAGCGGCAGCGGCCGCGCAACCAGACCCAGCTAAGCAGCGGGATCAGGTCGGTGGCCGCCAGCCGGTGGCGACAGCGCGGACACATCGAACGGCCGTGGGTGATACTGACATCCGACTGACCTTTGACGTTTGACGTCTGACCGGTCGGCCCTGAGCCTGTCGAACGGCCCGCTGACTGTTGGTGCAGCCGCCAGACCGCGGCGTTGATGAAGCTGCCGACGAGCAGGCCGAGCACCGTCACAAGCGCTAGTGTAAGCATAAGCAAATTATAGCAGACCAATTAAAAAAGACCCCAACATGGGGTCTTTTTTAGCTAGTAGCCTTTAGGCTTAGCTGTTGGTCAGCTCCTGGAAAGCGGTCTCCAGACACATCTTGACCTGAACACCGCGGCCTAGCGGCCGCATGTAGACGGTGTTGGGGGCAGGACAGGCGGCCGGATAACCGCCCGCGTAGGTGTAAACACCGCCGCCGGGAGGGGTGATGTTAAGCGGAGCAACATAAGCCGTCTGGAAGCTGGTGTCGGTCCAGGCTGTCGGATAGCGGCCGTTGTTGTTGGAAGCGAACTGCTCGGCCTGAGACAAAATCCGGGCAGCGTCGTTCTTACGCTGGCCGTCGCGCCGGCTACGCTGCGCGCCCTGCACCGCCAGGAACACGATCAACAAAATCAGCCCCGCGATGGCCAAAACCAGCACGATCTCGATCAAGGTGAACCCTTTCGAGTTACCCCGCTCCTTATTTAGTAATTGCTTTAGCATGCTTTGTTCACCTTCTTAGTTAATTAATCGGCTTTACTGGTATTATTGCACTTATGCTTTAACCACGTCAAGCTTTTTCTGACCGTTATGGAACTACGGCCCGGGCTAGCGGCCGGCGTTGTCCAGCCCGCCGCCGCCGACCAGGCTGTAAACCGGGAACAGCACCGCCGCGATGACCAGGGCCACCAGCACCCCCAAAACCACCATCAGCAGCGGCTCGATGGTGGTGGAGAGGTTTTTAACCTCGGTATCAACCTCGTTTTCGTAAAACGTCGCCACGCGCCCCAGCATCTCGTCGATCGCCCCGGACTGCTCACCGATCTTAATCATTTGCGGCACCAACACCAGAAACTGCGGGTCGTCCTCCAGCGTCTCCGACAGCGCCTTGCCGCCCTTGACCTCTCCCATGGAGCGCTCAATGCTTTCTTCCAGCAAAACGTTGTTGATGGCTTTTCTGACGATGTCCAGCGCCTCCAACAGCGGGATGCCACTGCCCAGCAGGGTGCCCAGCGTGCGGCTGTAGCGGGCCATGTAAACCTTGCGAAAAATCCGCCCGAACAGGGGCAGCTTAACCTTCATCCGATCCGCGAACCGCTTACCCTGCTCTGTCTTAAGCAGGTTGCGCAGGCCCAGCCCGGCCATCACCAGTAAAACCGGTACCAGCCACCAGAACTTGATGATAAAGTGCGACAGGCTAACTAGGACCGCGGACAAAAACGGCAGCGGCTTATCTAGGTCGGCGTAAAGCTGGCCGATCTGCGGCAAAACGGTGGTCAGCATGAACGCCAGCACGCCCAAGATAACCATCAAAACGATGATGGGGTAGATCAAAGCCCCGCGGATTTTAGACACTATGGCGGCGTCTTTTTCCTGCTGATCGGCGATGCGCTCCATGGTTTTATCGAGCGATCCGGAGGTTTCTCCGGCGGCAATCAGCGCCACATAAATCTGGTTAAACACCTTGGGGTGCTCAGCGAAGGCGGCCGACAGCGTGCTGCCGCCCTCTACGCTGTTGCTGACGTTTTGCACCACATCCTGCAGCGCCGGGTTGGAGATCTGGCCCTTCACCGTCCGCAGCGACTGCAGCAGCGGCAACCCGGCGTTAATCAGGGTGGCCAGCTGCCGGGTGAAGATGATGCGGTCTTTGGTCGAGATTCGGCTGCCCAGTCCGAACATGGCCGCCAGCCCCTTTTGGTCGGCTTTGTTGGTAACGGTGATCGGAAACAGGTTTTGAGCCATTAACAGCTTGGCCGCCGCGTGGGCGTTCTCGGCCTGCACCTCGGCTTTAACGCTCTCGCCGGTCTTCATGTGCTTGGCGCTGTAGACAAAAGTGATCATGTGGCTAGTCTCCTTATGGCGGTTATCACCCCTCTACCCTCTCATCAGCCTGTCTAGCTCGGCCAGGTCGATGGCCACGTTCTTGGCCTCGTCGTAGGAGATCTTGCCGGCCTGGATCAGTCCGACCAGCGTTTTGTCCATGCTCTGCATGCCGTACTGGCCGCCGGTCTGGATGACGGCGTCCAGCTGGTGGCTTTTGCCTTCGCGGATAATGTTACGCACCGCCCCAGTGGCCACCAAAATCTCGGCCGCAGCGATCCGCCCGCCCCCGATCATCGGCACCAGGCGCTGCGAGCAGATGCCCTGCAAAATACCGGCCAGCTGCACCCTGATCTGCTGCTGCTGGTGCGGCGGAAAGACGTCGATCATGCGGTCGACCGACTGTGAGGCCGAGTTGGTGTGCAACGTCGCCAGCACCAAGTGGCCGGTTTCGGCGATGGTGATGGCGGCGGCAATCGTCTCCAGGTCGCGCATCTCGCCGATCAGCACCACGTCCGGATCCTGGCGCAGACTCGAGCGCAGCGCCGCCCCGAACGAGTAGGTGTCGTAATGGATCTCGCGCTGCACCACGATGCTCTTTTGGCTGTGGTGGGCGTACTCGATCGGGTCTTCGATCGTTAGTATGTGCACCGCCTTTTCGCTGTTGATCTTGTCGACCATGGCCGCCAGCGTAGTGCTTTTGCCGGAACCGGTCGGCCCGGTTACCAGCACCAGCCCCCGCGGGTAGTCGGTAAAGCTAAGGACCGTTTTGGGCATACCCAGCTCTTCCAGCGTGCGCAGCTTGGTCGGGATCAGGCGCAGGGCGGCCGCCAGGTTGCCCCGCTCGTGGAAGGCGTTCACCCGGAAGCGCCCGAAGTCGCCAAAAGCAAACGAGAAATCAACCTCTTTATCTTTGACCAGGATCTCTTTCTGGTCCTCATCCAAAATCGGGAATATCAGCTTTTCGATGTCGTCGTCGCTCAGCTCGGCCGCGTTTTCTACCGCCTTCAGCGCGCCGTCAACCCGCAGCATCGGCGGCACCCCCACCTGCAGGTGCAGGTCGGAGGCTTCCAGCTTAATGACCTGCTCCAGTAACAGTTCGATTTTAGGGGCAGTTTTTTCCATCTAGGTCCTCCTGAGCTTAAAAGTCCGCCGCCACCCGGGCTACCTCTTCCAGCGTCGTTAACCCGGAAAGCGCCTTCAAGTAGCCGTCTTGCTTCATCGTAATCATACCGTCTTTCTGAGCCTGGGCCTGGACCTCGCCGGTGGTCGCATGAGACGCCAGCAGCTTTTCCATGGCGGGGTTGAGCGAGAACGTCTCGCAGATCCCCAGTCGCCCCCGGTAACCCTTAGTACATGCCGGGCAACCATTAGCTCTATAAAGAGTATAAGCGCTTTGACCGGCAATCGGCAAGTCATCGTAGCCCAACTCTTCGCTAACGGCCTTAACTTCGCTTTTGTCTTTGGGCAAAATACCCCCCAATGAAGCGTTGATCGAGGCCACCTCGGTTTCGTTGGCCGGGGACTCGGTCTTGCACTTTTGGCACACCCGGCGCACCAGCCGCTGCCCGATCACCGTGTTGACGGTCGAGGAGATCAAAAACGGCTCGATGCCCATGTCTAACAGGCGCGGCAAGACCCCGGCCGCCGAGTTGGTGTGCAGCGTCGACAAAACAACGTGCCCGGTTAGGGCCGCCTGAACCGCCAGGTCGGCCGTCTCCCGGTCGCGGATCTCACCCACCATCACCACGTTGGGATCCTGCCGCAAGATCGAGCGCAAACCGGAAGCAAAGGTTAAGCCGACGTCGCCGTTGACCTGGATCTGGTTGATGCCGTCCATCTTGTACTCCACCGGGTCTTCCAGCGTGACGATGTTAATCGAGACGTCCTTAATGGCGTGAATGGCCGCATACAGCGTGGTGCTCTTGCCGGAGCCGGTCGGGCCGGTCGAGAGCGTCATGCCGTGAGGCTTTCTGATTCCCTCTTCAATCAGACGCAGCCCCGGCCCCCTAAAACCAAGCCCGTCGAGCGTTAGGACGTTGTCCGACTTGTCGAGCAGCCGGATGACGATCTGCTCTCCCCACACCACCGGCGCGATAGCGATACGCAGGTCAACCTCCTTACTGCCGGACTGGATCTGGAACTGCCCATCTTGAGGCACGCGGTGCTCATCGATCTTTAAGTTGGCTAAAATCTTAATCCGCGACACCAGCGCCGGCTCAACCGACTTGGGCAGCGTCATGGTGTCTTGCAGCAGTCCGTCTACCCGGTAGCGGATCTTGAGCTCCTTTTCGCGCGGCTCGATGTGGATGTCGGAAGCGCCGGACTGGGTGGCGTAATCTAAAATGGCGTTTAACGCCCGGGTAATCGGAGCGTCCTGAACCAGCGTCTGCAACCCCTTAGCCGTCGTCGGCTTGGCCTTTTCGGCGCTTTTTTGGTTGACGTTAACGCTCTGGATGGCGGCGTTGACGTCAGAGGTGACGTTGTTGGGATACTGAGTCAGCACCCGCTCGATGCTGGACTGCGAAGCCATGTAGACGACCAACCCTTTGCCGGTCTTGCGCGCCAAAAAGTCCACCGCCTGCACGTTGGTCGGGTCGAGCATCGCCATGGCCAGGCGCCCCTGCATCAAGCCGAAAGGCACCGCTTTATAGTTCTGGGCGAACGATTTTGGCAACAGCGCTAAGACGTCGGCCTGGATGGGGACGTCGGCCAGGTTAACGTAAGGGACCCCGGCTACCTTAGCTTGAATCTTGGCCAGCTCCTCGTCCCCTATCAGCTGCCGCTGGCCCAGTAAGGCGATCAGCGGGGTGTTTTGCTGGATGGCCTCAAGCTTGAGCGCCTCCAGCTCGGACGCGGAGACCAGTTTGGACTCCAGTATCAGATGTTCGACCTTTTGCTGGTTTTCGACGGTCAGCACGGCGCCCCCTTAGTGTGGTGCATTACTTGGCACCGGGGCTAGAACGGCCCGAACGGTGCTTTGTTGCCCAGCCCGCTGTTTAGATCGTTGGTGACCGAAAAGTCGCGGGCGCGGTCCTTATCGGCTAACTGCTCAAGCGCCGCGCGGTCGTAGTTCGGGCTGATCGGCTCAACCACCTCCACGCTGACCTGCTTACCGGCCTGACCGCCTGAGGGAGCAAGCTTAGTTGAGGCCAAAAACCCGGCCGCCATAAAGATAACCCCGGCCAGGGCCAGATATACGACATCTTTCTTCTTCACTGGACGACCTCCGTCTTAGGGGTTAGGTCCGCTTCCGCCTGCCAGTAGCTGCTAAGCTGCAGGTCGGCGCTCATCGAGGCGCTGTTGCCGGTGGCCGTCAGGGCGGTGACCCTGACCGGACGGGCCGACAGCTCCAGGTTGCGCAAAAAATTAACCAAGCTGGTGTAGTTTCCCTCGACGCTCAAAGCTACCTGATAAGGGGTGGGCTGGTCTTCGCCCGTTGAGGCGGCGGGGGCGGGAGCGGCGGCGTTGCCGTCGGCGGCGGGGGGGGCGGGAGCGGTGTCGGCGGCGGCTTCAACCGGAGTAATCGATTTCAGCTTTAAGCCACTGGTACCGGCTATCAGCTCCAGGGTGCTGGCTAGGCCGGGAACGTCGCGCTTAACCGGCAAAGACTCCAGGATCAGCCGGCGACGGCCTCCCAGCTGGTCGTACTCCTGCCGCAGCTGCTCGACGGCCGCCAGGTTGTCCTTCAGCTGGTTGTCGGCCGTCACTTTTTTAGCGATGACTTTGTTGTTTAGCAGTATCCCGCTGACCAGCGAGCGCCCGATTACTACGCTTAGTACCACCGTCACCAGCGACACCAGCACCATAACCAGGATAAAGTGGTTGTTTGAAAGGTTACTTTGCTTCTTAGCGGACGCCATTGTTTACTCCTGTAGCTCCATTGGTGACTTGCGGCGCCATGGTGGCGCTCAGTGAAAATGCGACCTTGTTATCGCTATCAAGCGATACGCTGGAGATGTTGACGTTGGTAAAGTGGGGCGGGTTAGAGGGGCTGGCGGCGGGGCCCAGCGTCAGGTTAGAGGCCTCCAGGGCTTGGGTAAACTTTGTAACCAAGTTGTAGTTCTGGGCCTGGCCGGTAAACTTGAGGTTGTTTTGGGCATCGATCTCCAAACTGGAGACGGCAAACTGGGTGGGTGAAACGCTCACCAGCGTGTCAAGAAAGCGCGTAATGTAAGCGCGCTGGTCGTACAGCCCGGGCAAAGCCGCCAGGTGCTGCTGCACCGTCAACATGTCCTTCAGATTACTTTCCGACTGCAGCTGGTTTTGGCTGGCGTTGATGCTGTTTTGGAGCGCGGCCAGGCGCAGCTTTTGGGCCGCCATCACCAGCGCCAGCACCACCACCGCTCCAATCGACAAAGTACACACCATGGTGCCGATACCAGCGGCCAGACGGCGCTGCTGCCGCGCGCGCACCTTGGCTTGGCGAATATCCGGCAGTAAGTTAATTTTGGCGGTCATTAGAGTGTTCCCGTTTTAGCCATTATGATTTCCCCTCGAGCCGTCATTTAACAAACATCCTTTGGGCTAGTCCCGAAGCGGCAGCGTACTGGCTGCTGGCGGACATCAGCTTGTCCTGAATGCTGGCCGGGTAGGCCACGTTGACCCAAGCGTTACCGATCTCTACCGGCAAACCGGTGGCGGTGGCTAAGTAGGCCGGCAGCTCCGGCAGGGAAGAGGTCACGCCGGTTAGGACGATTTTTTCCAGCTTAACGCCTTCGTAGCGGCCCAAGAAGAACTTGCTCGATTTTTGAATCTCCCCCACCAGCTGGTCGATGCTGGGCTTCACGGCCCGGAACACCTGACCCTCCAGCTTGGTTTGAGTTAAACCAAAGCGGTAGGTAAACTGCTCCGCCTGGGTTCGGTCCAGGCCCAGGTTCTGGGCGACCGACTGCACGAACGTGTTCCCCCCGACCGGGATGGAACGCATCAATCGGGGCGAGTTTTGGTAAATTACGGTCAGGTCGCTGGAGGTGTTGCCCATGTCGAGCACGATTACCGCCAGGTCACTCGGAGGCACCACGGCCCGTGCTACCGCCATGGCGTTGGCCTCCAGCACCACCACCTCCAGCCCGGCCTTTTCCAAAATGTTGGCGTACTTGGCGGTACTGGTGTTGGGGGCCGCGACCAGCAGGACCTCCAGCTCGTTATCGTTGGCGCCCGCCCCCACCACCGACCAGTCGAGCTTGACCTGGTCGAGCGCCATCGGCACATACTGATCGGCCTGGAACTTGATGGCCTTACTGAGCTCCGTGTGAGTTAGCTTGGGGGTGGTAATGACCGCTGCAAACAAACTACCGGAGGGCAGCCCCGCCACCACGTTTTTGGTGCTGACCCGGCTGTCTTTGACCAGTTGGCGGATCACCGCTGCCACCTTGTCCTGGTCAAGCTGAGAGTCGCTAACCGTCTGGCCCGCCGGCACCGCTACCGCTGCGTACGTCACCAAAACCGGTTTGCCGCCGCCCTGGCGCAGCTGCACTAGGCGGATAGCGGTAGAGCCGATATCTAGCCCGAAGTAGTTGGTTTCGTGATCTAGTAATCCCATTTGTCGTTAGTTTAGCATAAGAACTATTACTTTGTGAATACGCAATTGTTTAATTTGGTTTGGCGGTCGCGGCACGGCTAGTACACCGGCGGCTTCTCCCTCTGGTGCCTCGGGTAGCCACCCAGGGGGGTGATGGCGTCGCTGAAGGCCGGCGGGGTGGCCACGTACAACAGGCCGGTAAAGTTAGCTGTCTCGCTGGCAAACGGCCCGTCGGTACCAACGGGGCCGGTGCGCTTAAACCGGAACCGGTTGGCCATGGCCAAACCGTTCAGAGTCAGCGGTGGGGCGCAGGCACTGGCGTTGGTGGCGATATCGATCGGTGCGGCCGGGTTTTGGCAACTGTTAAACTCTCCTTTGGCAAAGTAAAAGCCGTCCAGTTTGTCTACCCCTGGAGTGACGTAGAGGTTGTTGGCGATCAAGCCGAACGAAGGCAACCGCTCCCGCGAGTAAGCTCCGCCGGCGTAGACGATGTTCCTGGTCACGGTGACGTCGCCGCGGACGTACAGCGTGAACCGCCGCTGCACGGTTAAAGGCAGCAGCCCCGGGAACCCGGGCAGCGACACGTTTCCGTTCGCCACCACCATATCACCGTTGTGGATACAGTAACGCAGCGGGTCGGTCAGATCAGACAGCAGCGGGCTGCCGCAGATAGGGCCGGTGGTTCGCAGGGTGAAAAAGTTCGGATCAGCTAGCGGAAAAAAGGTTTTAACCCGTCCCGGATATTTAATGATGTAAGCTTCGGCCATCACCGGCAAATCCGGCCGGCACAAAGGGTGGTAGCCGCCCGAACTGGGACTGTTGCCAAACGTCAGACCGTCACCCCCGCCGCCGGCCGAACCGAACTGGGTAACGGTGTTACCGGCCGATATCACATAGTCGGCTTGGGAGCCGGCAGCTGGAGCCGTCGAACGGTATCCGGTTATGCGGCCGCTGCCCGCGCAGTTAACGCCGAAGCCGATGCCGCCGCCGGCATGGACGTTGCCTTTAGTACTGGTGAGGTAGGGGTAGCGGGGGTTCGTCACCTGGTAGTTAACGCTACTAGGGTTGATGGCTATGGAACCACCGAAAGTGTCGGTAGCGGTAGCGGTAGCCGTATTGGTGTAGGTGCCGGGGGAGGCGCCCGCATTCGCGACCACGTCAACGGCAATTTGGACCGTACCCCCTGAGTTTAACTGGCTTAGTTGCGCGGGCGTCAGCGTCCAGCTTAGGCCTGGCGGGCCGCTGGCCGGTGAGTTTGGCGAAGAGCCGCTAAAGCCAATGGGCTGAGCGGCGATGTTATCCCCGATCGTCATTGAGGCCAGCTCAACGCTGCCGCTTTTTTGCACGGTTAAGGCAAACCTGAACGGCTGCCCCGGAGACACCACGGCGGTATCAACCGCTTTACTCAATGTGACTTCGCCGCAGTTTAAGTTAAAGTAAAAGCTATCGTACGGCACCCACAGCACAACATCGTTGCCGCTCTTGATGTTGTGCCACTCCCACCGGTACTTGTGTCTGGCCTTGGCCGTAAACACCGCCTCACGGTACTCATCTTGGCCGCCTATGGCGTTAGCGTCACTGACGTTCAAAATGGCGGTCTGGGTGCCGGCGGGATTAATTTCAAACAGCGTAAAATCGGGCGGGCGGTCACCCTCCCCCCCATCGGGCGGATAGTCGCTGCGCAAATAATGGTCGGCGTCACTCCAGCGCAGCGCCACCTGGCGGTCATCATACTGCAGGCAGGGCGGAGCAAAGTCAAACCGCCAGTAGGGGGTGTCACGGCGGGTGTCGTCGAAATCCGTACTGAGTATGGCGTACTGGCCGTCCGCGGGCGGCAGCGGCGGTGAGACAGGGCTGGGTTCGGCCTTGGCCCAGTAGCCGGCCGTGCCTGACAGCACTTGCAGTTTGAAGCTGTTAAGCCTGCCGTGGCGGTATCCCGAGTCGTCACGCGGCAGCTGCCACCGGGCCCGCATCACCAAGACGTACTGCCCGGTGATGCTGGACGCAGGCGAGGCGATCGGATTAAGAGTGATGGCAATGGGATCGCTCCAGTCCTTTGGCCGCACGGTAACCGCCCCGGGACAGGCGAGAGCGCAAAGCACCCCTCCCGTTTGGCTGTTAAGCGAAAACAGCAGGTCAGAGGGCTCTTCGGTCAGGAAGGCACGGGTCGGATCAACTTTGGTAGAGTAGAAATCGTACCAGACCCGGTTTTTCGGGTCATTAGAGGGTACGCCCCCCGGGCAGCTGCCGCTAAAACCCTCCTCTTCAACAGCAAAGTCTAGCGGAAAAGAACACTTCGAAAACGGCGCGTCGAAAATCCTGGCTCGAACGGTGGTCCCGTTAGACGGATCATAGTATAGCTTCGCCCACGTCTCCGGAGCATTGGTGGTTACGCCGTTCTCACCTATACAGCAACCCGCTTGAGCAATGTTGAGAAGGTAAGAGCCGGGATTATCCGCCGGGGCCGGAGCGAAGTCCCCGTCTCTGGGCAAAGTATCGGAGCCGCCCGGGGCAGAAGCGGCCGGTGGAGCGGCGGCAGCCAGCAGGACTAGCACGGCCAGGGCCGCAACCGCAGCCGCCAGCCCCAACCAGACAAAGCGCCGGGAAAGTTTAACAGCCCCGACCAACCGCCAGACCCCGCCTAGGCTTTTAAAACTACTGGTACTGGTTTTACTGCAAAGCATCAGATTAGGCGCCGCCGGAAAGCGCTTTAATCTTGGCTTCGTACAGCTTGATGTTAGCCTTGGCCGCGGGGTTGCCGCCCGCTTTTAGGTACTCAATCACCTGCCGGTAGGCCCGGCTGGCTTTAGGCTTGTCGCCCAACCGTTCGGCCGCCTGAGCGATGCTGAGAGTTAGCATTGGGTCCGGTTGGGAGGCGGACGCCTGAGCAGCTTCCAGCCATTCGATGGCCTGCCTGTAGTCCCCCTTGTAATAGTAGGCCGTTCCCAATCGCTGCGTCACCTGAGACCGCTGACCGGGGCCGTCGGCTTGGCTCAACTGCTTGGTGAGTGAGGCAATCGCCCAATCGTACCGCTTGTCGTGAATGGCTTTATCGGCGGACAGGACCGCCTGCCTGAACCTTACTTCCCTCTCGGCCTCCCTGGCCTGACGGTTGATCAGCCAGCCCCCCAGTACCAACAAAACCAACCCCAGCACCGCTGCGACCAGCCACCGCCGCCGCCTAGGAGGAGCTCTGAGTATCTCAACCTGGGGGTAGTACGAACTGACCGGTGACTCTTTCATCTAGCCGCTGCCGCCAACCTGGCAAACCAGCGACGGACCGCCCTTTGCCGATGAGCCTTTTTGTACCACCAAGCGTACATTGCCTGCATCATAATCCTTACGCTTAAATACTAACCGATTAAAAGCTTGGCTGTCAAAGCTCGCTGCGCCGCCAATGCCGGTCTGGTTGTAGCCGTGCTATCCGACCCGGAACGCCAAAGACGCTCCCCCAGCCTCAGTACACCGGGGGCTTCTCGCTCTGGTAGCCCGGGTAACCGGCCATGGGGGTGATGACGTCGCTAAAGGCCGGCGGGGTGGCCACGTACAACAGGCCGGTAAAGTTAATCACCTCGCTGGCAAACGGCCCGCCGGTACCAACCGGGCCGGTACGCTTAAACTTAAACTGGTTGGCCATCATCAATCCCCTGACGGTTAGCTGGGCCCCGCAGGCGGAGGCGTTGGTGGTGATGTTAACCCCGGCGCAGGTGTCGATGGCGCCGCCGGCGTAGTAGAACCCGTCTAGCCTCTGGACGCTTGGCGCGATGAAGATGTTGCCGGTAGCGATGATGCCGAACGAGGGCTGAGCGTCGCGGCTGGCGGGGGCGGGGTTGTAGGTGATGGGGCCGGTGATGGTGACGTCCCCGCGCACAAACAAGGTGACGCGGTTACCGACCACACTGGCCGGCACGGTGGTGCTGCCGCTGGCGGTCAGCAGCGTGCCCGGGGCGGCGCTGAGGCTGCCGCTGTAGCCGGCGGTTGGGCCGGTGTAGCGCTCGGCGGCGGTGATCAGGTCGGGGCGGCAGACGGTGCCGTAGCGGCCCAGATTGCCCGGCAGACTGTTGCTAAAGGTCAGGCCGGTGCCGGTGGGGGTGTCCCGCGAGCCGAACTGGTTGATGTTGCCGCCGGCCGAAACGACGTACTGGGCCTTTGAGCCGTCCCCGCTCTTGAACTGCCCCCGGATCCGCTTGGGGCTGGCCGGGTTGGCGTCGCAGTTGATGCCGTAACCGATCCCGCCGCCTGCATGGACGTCGCCGCCGGAGGTGGTAACGAAGGGATAGCGGGGGTTGGAAACTTTGTAGCAGGGCCCGTTGGGGTCGGGGTTGTAAACGTGAACGGGTACAGCCGGCGGGCTGCCGTCACTGAGACCTCTGCCGGGGCTGACCTCTCCCCCGAAGCATAGGACGGTGCCGTCGGGCAGGTCGGGCACCAGGTAGGGGTAGGACCGGACAATGGTGCTCCCGGCCGGGATCCCGCCGTGCGGAAAGGTGACGCGGGGGTTAGTTGAGTTGGGCTCATACCCGATGAGCCGCCCAGCGGGACTGGAACCGGTGCCGGTGTTACGGGCGGATATGTTTAGCGTCAGGGGGGTGCCGACGTTTACCTGCACGGGGTTGGCGCGTGGCCCTCCCGGTGGAGTGCCGAATACCAAGGGGACGTTGTTGTAGACGGCCGGAGGCGGCGGTGGGGGCGGCGGCTGCAACCCGCCGCTGTTACCCCCAAGCGTATTGCCGCAGTCTTTTTTAATGATGTAAGGGACCGTCCCCGGCCGTGCGAACACGATCGAGGGCTTGCTGCCCGAGTCGTCGAAGAACATGGCGTCGTCGGGGTTGGGGTTGTTGGGGCAGGCCGGGGACGGGATACTGCCCGAACCCTGATAAGCGCTGTTGATGTTATAGGAAACGACTTGGTTGTAGTTGACCCAGCCCTGAGAGTCGTAGTACCTGACGCGAGCCTCCCAGTCCGCCAGCTCCGCCGGGCTGACGAACTTGCCATGGGTGCCGCCGTTGAACCCCAGCATGGTCAGGATAATAAACTCGGCCCCGGTCGTGTCTTTGCCGCCGTTATCGAGCTTGTCTTTGATGAAGCCGACAAACTCATTGACGTTGTTGACCCAGATACCCTGGTTGTATATTCTGCTGCCCTGGCAGTCCAAAACGTCAAAGAAGTAGCCCCGGCGCTCCGCCCGGCCGAACTGATTAGTATAGGCCAAAACGGTGTCTTTAAAACCAAAGAAAAGCGCCCCGAGCACTAGTAGGCCGGTAACCAGGCCGCCGATCAGCCGTTTTCGTTTCACGGGCGCCCCCCCAGCCGCTCAATGCTGGTTTTAAGATCGCGGGTTTCGTCTTCGATCATTAAACTGTTACTCGATTGCAGCAGCGGGATGGCCCGCTTGTAATGCTCGATCGCGAGCTGTTTGTTGCCCATGGCTTCGGCCGCCCGGCCCATACCTTCGGCGGTTCCATGGCTAGGACCGATCAGCTGTTCGATCTTTTGGTACTGCCCAAAGGCCTGCTCGTGACCGCCTTTATTGCTGTAAGTTGCCGCCAACGCGAGTAAAACGTCCCTTTTCTCGGCCTTCGACAGCGCTTTCGGGTAGGCGGAGTTTAACACCGCCAGGGACATATCGTAGTTTCCGTTGACGTTCAGTCCGATCGACCGGTTGATGCTGGCTTGAACTTGACGGCCCAGGCTGACGCGCCAGTACAGCAGCCCGGCCACGATCAGCGCCAAGGCCAAAACAACAGCTACGCCGAGTAAAGGCTTTTTAAAGCCCTTGATGTGTGTAAAGCTCTTTGGGTCCATGTACTTAAGTTAAACCACTTATGCTTTTAAGGCAAGGTGGCTGTGAGTGCCGGCAGGTTTTTTGCGGCTGCTAAGTCTCAAGTATGACGCCAAAACTTTTACTAGGAGGGGGTTGAGCTTTGAGAGACAGTAACGCGATATTTTGGCTTGTCGCTACTGCTTGCTTTACCGTAATAATGGGCCTGTCTCTCATTTAACTTCTCTTAACTTCTCTGCCAGTGCCGTATCGTTAGCAATAGCGTCGGCACGCTGTGATAGTAACCACGAAAGGTTATTGAGTAAATAAACGTAAATATCATCCGAAAGCTTGCTCTCCGAACTTTTACCAGAAGCATCAAAGATTCCTTTGCCGATATTTTGATATGCATGATGCCCCGACCGACCCCATTGGTGAGCCTCTGCCTTGGTCTCTTCTCTAATTGAACGTAAAACTGCGAATGTCGTTTGGGAGTTAGCAAGTAGTGCCTTACTATGCGAAAAGATATCTAGTTCTTTGGGACTATCATCCACTAGCAACAACGTATGAGGGCAGAGATAGTCAGTAGTTGACTTATTAGTGACTTTTTGGTAACTTATACCCATTAACCGGATCGAAGTCATGACTATCATTGGCATCAAAGAACTGCGCACCAACACCGAAGAGATTCTGCAAAGGGTCCAAGCTGGCGAGAGCTTTACCGTGCTCAAATACTCCAAGCCGGTTTTCAACATTACCCCCTCTTCAAGCATAGATTTGGCTGAAACGAGCGAATGGACGCGCGGGCTAATAAAGAAGCACCGCCCCGCCTTTGAGGCCCTGGCCGACCAGTAGGCGTGAGGTATCTCAGCGCTGAAGAAATTTCGGCTATACATCATGTTGTCATCGAAGAGACCGGAGGCAGCCCGGGTCTGCGCGAGGCGGGCTTGCTGGAATCTCTGGCTCAAAAACCCAGGGCTACCTTCGGGGGCAAAGACCTATACCCTGACATTTTTTTGAAAGCCGCGGTGCTTTATGAGGGAACGGTAAATTACCACGTCTTTACCGATGGCAATAAACGCACGGGCTTTGCCTCAATGGCTAGGTTCCTATCCATAAACGGGACTCACCTGGCTGTTACTAATAAAGAAATCGAGGAGTATACCTTGCAAATTGCCACATCTCAGCTCGACTTAGCGGACATAGCGGTTTGGATAAAGCACCACTCGCAAAAAGTTAAGTGAAAACAGTAATAGAGGTTGGTTTTAAGTGCTGAGCATCGGTATCGTCGGGCTGCCCAACGTGGGCAAGTCAACTTTGTTTAACGCCTTAACCCGCAACAGCGTGCTGGCGGCCAACTACCCGTTTGCCACCATCGAACCGAACGTGGGCATGGTGGCCGTACCCGACGCCCGCCTGGCGCAACTGGCTAAACTGTACAGCGCCTCCAACATCGTACCGGCGGCCGTCACGTTCGTCGACATCGCCGGCATCGTGCGGGGGGCTAGCGAGGGGCAGGGGCTAGGTAACAAGTTCCTAGCTCATATCCGCGAGTCCAGCGCCATTGCTCAAGTGGTACGTGTATTCAGTGACAGCGAGGTCATCCACGTCGCAGGCCAGGTTAATCCGGCGGATGACATCGATACCGTTAGCACCGAGCTGATACTGGCAGATCTGGAGACCATCCAAAAACGGCTGCCCAAGCTGCAAGCGGAGGCTAAAAGAGAGCCGAAGTTAAACCAGACGCTGGCGATGCTTGAGCGGGCTAGGGCGGCACTGGACTCCGGAAAAACGTTGTTTTCGACCATGTCTAACGACCAAGCGGCGGCGTTACAAGACCTCCACCTGCTGACCGCCAAGCCTTTTATCTACGTTTTTAACCTTGATGAGCGTAATCTGGCTAACGCCGCCCTGCAGCAAGAACTGGCGGCGCGGGTGGCCCCGGCCCAGGCGGTTTTCTTGTGCGCCAAGGTGGAGGCGGAGCTGGCCGAACTGCCGGACGAAGATGCGGCCGAGCTGCTGCGGGAGCTGGGGCAAGAGTACCCCTCGCTCGACAACCTCATCCGCGTCGGCTACCAAACGTTGGGGCTGCAGACCTTTTTGACCGCCGGCCCCAAGGAGGTGCGGGCCTGGACGATCCGCCGCGGTGCCAGCGCTCCCGAAGCCGCCGGCGTCATTCATAGCGATTTTGAAAAAGGGTTTATTAAAGCTCAAGTCGTTGGATACGACGACTTAATTGCGGCCGGCTCGCTAGCCGAAGCTAAGGCACGCGGCCAGGTCCGCCTGGAGGGCAAAGATTACCGCCTGCGCGAAGGCGACGTAGTGGAGTTTCGCACCAGCACGTAAAACCGCTCCACGTTCCCCCGGGCACCAGCTACCCTGGAGTCGGCTTGGCGCAGAATCGTAAACTCGCGGCTAACCTCAGCTTCAAAACCTTTTAGAATCTCCTGCCGCACCGCTTCATCGACGATTACTCCCTTAAACCGGTCGGCCGCCGCCTTGGACGCCTCAAACTGCGGCTTTACCATCGCCGCTATCAGGCCGCTCGCGGCTACGTGGCCGGAAACCGAGGGCAGGATTTTGAGCAGTGAAATGAACGAAACGTCGATCAGGGCCAGGTCCGCCCCTCTCGCAGTCAGGTCTTGGACCGTAGACCGGTCGGCGCCTGTCGCGAGCAGCCGATCCCCCAGCTCCCGGATGTCGGTCCGCTCAAGCACCGCCACCCGCGCGTCTTGACGCAGCCGGTAGTCCAGCTGGGCCCGGCCAACGTCGACGCAGTAAACCTTGGCGGCTCCCTGCCGGAGCGCAAAGTCGGTGAAGCCGCCGGTCGAAGACCCGACATCAAGCACCACCTTGCCCCGAAAATCCAGCCCCAGCTCATCCGCCACCGACGCCAGTTTGTCGCCGCCGCGTGACACGTAACGCGAGCGCGCCCTCACCGACAGCACCACGCCGTCGTCTACCAGCAAGCCGGGCTTGTCCAGCAGGCGGTCGGGGCCAATCACCTCTCCGGCCATAATCATACCGGCCGCCGCCTGCAGATCGGGCGCCAGCTTCCGCTCCACCAACAATCTATCCAAACGTTTTTTCATGATTAAACGGTTTGCGGCCTAAGCCCCGGCTGCCCGAGCCAAGTACTGGCCGGTCCTAGTGTCCACCTTAATCATGTCGCCCTCGTTAATAAACAGCGGCACGTTAACGGTGGCGCCGGTTTCAACGGTGCAGGACTTGAGCGCGGTGGTGGCGGTATCGCCGCGCGCTCCGGGTTCGGTCTCGGTAACCTTAAGGTTGACGGAGTTTGGCATCTCCATACCAATCACCTTGCCGTTGTATGCCAGCAAAGTTACCTCGGCGCCTTCGGCCATAAAACGCGACTGTTCGCCCAGCGTATCAAAGTTAACCGGCTTTTGGTCGTAGGTGGCTTGGTTCATCATCACGGCGCTACCGCCGTCGCGGTAAAGGTACTGCACATCTTCCCGCTCCAGCTGGGCCGGCACCACCTTGTCGGCCGTCCGGAAAGAACGCTCAATCACCGCCCCGGTTAGCAGATTCTTCAGCTTGGTCCGTACCACCGCTCCGCCCCTGCCCATGGCGCTGTGAGAGTACTCGACCACCCGGTAGGGAGTGCCGTCCAGTTCAATCAAGGTGTCCTTGCGCAGATCGGTATGTCCGTACATGCCCAGCCTGCGCTATCTCACCGTAAACGGCAGCAACGCCAGGTGCCGGGCGCGCTTGAGCGCCACGGCCAGGCGACGCTGGTGTTTTAGGCAGCTGCCGGTGCGCTTGCGCGACTCGATCTTACCGTAACTAGACAAGTAGCGCTGCAACAGCTTGACGTCCTTATAATCAACGCTGTTGGTCTTCTCCGCACAAAACCGGCAGACCTTCTTAGTGTAAAAATTAGCCATACTTTATTACCTTTGACCTTCGGCCTTTAATGGTTGAGCGACGCATCCCCAGGCCAAATGTAAAATGTTACCCGTTAAACGTTGCTTGATCAAAACGGAATGTCGTCCAAGTTAACCTGCTCGTCCCCGTCCAGATCCTCAACCACCACATCACCCGACTTGGCTTTGGGTGCCGGACCGGACGCGGCTGCGGCCGCCCCCTCGGCTCCACCGGCCGGCGCGTCGCCCGGGCGGTCTAAAAAGTTAATGTCACTGGCTACGATCTCGGTGCGCTGGCGCTTAACGCCGTCTTTTTCCCAGCTTTGGGTCTGCAGGCGGCCCACCACCATCACCTTGCGCCCCTTGCCGAGATACTGGGCGGCCAGCTCACCCAGCTTTCCCCAGGCCACGATCTCGTGGTACTCCACCGCTTCCTTACGCTCGCCGGTCGAACCGTCCTGCCAGCTGCGGTTGGTAGCCACGGCGAACGAAGCCACCGACTGGCCACCGGGGGTGGTACGCAGCTCCGGATCCCGGGTCAGGTTACCCATTACGATCGCTTGATTAAAACTTTTAGCCATTCGACTCTCCTTGTTTATCCTCGGCCGCGGCTGCCGGCTCGGCCGCTGCCTTGGCGGCCTTGGGCTTCTGCGGCCGGGCGGCGACGGCCGGCTCCTTGGCCACGAGCAGATGGCGCATGACCTCTTCGGTCAGCAAAATGGTACCCTCTAAACCGCGTGCGTTGGCCGCCGGAAGCTGGACCTCGAACAGGACATAAACGGCGTAACCTTGCCCTTTAATTTTGTACGCCAGCCGCTTTTTGCCCCAGTTGTCCCTTTTGACCACCTTGCCGCCGGCGTTTTCGACCAGCTTCTCGATCTTGGCTACCGGCGCGTCGACATCAATCTCAAGATCAGGGTGAAGCAGTACCACCAGTTCATACAAGTTCATGTTTTTCCTTTCTATGGGACCCAGACTTGCAAGCTGAAGCTGGGTGCGGCCCGGCTCGCTCGCTGGCAGCTCAGCAGGGGCGCAAAAAGGTTACTTTATATCTTTGCAGCATGATAGCCGTTTTTTGGCTTAGCGTCAACTGATACACTAGAGGCATGTACATACTTGCCAGCCACCTGGACGGTCTGCCGATCTTAAGCCTGCGCAACGGCCAGCCGGTAGCCTTGGCCGGCCAGACGGTCATAGACCCCGATAAGCTCGAAGTGGTGGCGGTTTACTGCCAGTCCGGTTCCGGCCCATGGCGAAAGAACACCGCCGTCATCCTGGCGCGCGACATCCGCGAAGTGGCCCGGGAGGGCATAGTCATCGACTCACTTGAGGACATCGAGGAGGTTAGCGAGATCGTCCGGCTAAAAGCCGTTATCGACAAGCACTTTCAGCCAAAAGGCGCGCCGGTCATGACCGAATCCGGCCATCAGCTCGGTAAAGTCGAGGATTACACCATTAACGTCAAGAGTTTCCTGATTCAAAAGCTCTACGTCAGGCAGTCGATCATCAAAAACCTATTACTCAACAACCTGGTCATAGACCGCTCGCAGGTGGTCCAGGTAACCCCGCAGGGTATCGTTGTCCGCGATGCCTCGGTTAAGGATAAGCGGCCGGCGCTCAGCCCCCGGCCGATCAGCCCGCCGGTGCCGTAATCTCAAAAAGACCACTACGGCCGGCGGCAATCCCTACGGTTCCGAAGTGGTGAAAAAGTCCGGATAGTCAGCTTGGCCGTCGGGCGACGTTGCTGAAGACGGCTTTTCGTCGCCGCCGGGCTGCTGCTCCGGCCGGCCGGCCGGGCGGGGCGCCTCGCCGGCGGTGTTGGGCGAGTCGGTAGACGGCGGCGCTGAGTTGTCGCCAGAGGCACCGGCGCCCTGACGTCTCTCGGGCGGATGAGCGGAATGCGTTTGCGGTCGGTCCTGGCGCTGACCGGGGGCAGCGGGCTGCCTGGAAGGCGGCTGGGCCGATCCGGGCTTGGATCCGGACGGTTGGCCGACGGGTCTGTCGCCCGTTCTAGAAACACTACCGTCTTTGCGGTACAACGACCTGACGATTTGCTGCTGCTTGCCGCCGGCCGCCATCAGCTGTGCGGCCACCGTCAACGCCTTCGGAGTGGTGTGATTGGCGGTAAAGCGGTCGGTCGAGGCCATAATACCGGCCAGCAGGGCGGTGGCGATCGGTTCATCAATCAAGCCGGTTTGCAGCGATTCAGACAGCGACACCAGCATTTCGCTCAAGCTGGAAGCGTTCGGCTCTATCAGGTTAACGGCACCGTAATTTTCGTTAATGCGATGAAAGTCCAGGTTTAACAGCGGCACATCACCCAAAGAGCGGTTTCGTTCAAACAGCTTATCAAGCTTTGAGCGGCTGGTCACCCCCAGAGCGATGACCAGATCGTACTGCTCGTTGCCGGCCACCGCCTCGCCGTAGCTAAAACTGACGTCCGATTGGCTAAACCGGCCCCTAAAAGGCGTGACGTGAATGTTGAGACGGCCGTCCTGATTGGTGTATTTAAGCTTATCCACCTCGGCCCGACCCAGATCAAGCTGAATAATAAAATCCCGCAGGCCCTCCGGGCTCCCGTCAAGCCGCCCCTCGACCAGCCAGGCGATGCTGGCCGGCACGTTGTCGCTCACCACCGCCGTCACCTGCTTGCCAAGCTTACGCAGGATCATCGCCAGCGACGCCACGGCGGTCACCTGGTCGATGCTCGGCCGCTGAGAGGTGGTCACCAGAATAGAGTCAGCCTGCCGGATGGCCTCGGAAGTTTGCTGTTTGGGGGTTAAGTCCACCTATGAAGTTCCTAATTTATACCGTTAAACCTTTTCGGAACGCTTTACGTGCTCGTGAAGCAAATTTCCTTATTTATTAAAGTTTACCTGAAAATGTTAATTTTGTCAAGTGATTGTAACGTAAGAGTTGTGACCATTGCTTGGTTGGTTGGTTCCGGCCGGCCCTCACTGAGGGCCGGCCGGAACCTGTGGCTGGGATCGATCTGCTACCCGCCGTTAAGGCGTTCAAGATCGTCCCGCCACCGATCATCTTGGAGCCGCTCATGGAACTGGAGAATGTCATCGAAGGTGATTGGCGGACCGTTTGGCTTAGGCTCTTTAAGCTCAGCCGGCAGTTGCCACGTCTCGAATCTTGCCCCAGCTGCTAGAAGTACGTTGGTAACCGCATCGCTAGCAGGCAGAGAGGTTGCGCGCTTGCAGCAGCTGCAGCGAAAGGCGTATGAGGCCTGCCTGTCGCTGTAGCAAAGGCGTAGCGTTACCTCGCTGAGTGGAAGCTCGATCCTGCCGCACTCCGGACAGCTCGTCAAACAAACAACCGCCACTACCGTCACTCCTTTCTAAGGATCTGGCCGCTCCAGCAAGCGACTACACAAAACACCAGCCGCAGCTCTAACTAACACTATGCTACTTTATAATGTTTGTGTCAATATGTACAAAGCTACAGATGTGCGCTATAGTCCTACTCTAGTCCTGGCGGCCAACGGCTGCCGGAGTTTATGTCACTATAACTTTACAGCCTCTATGCCCAACATTAAATCCGCCATCAAAAGAGTCCGCCAAACCGCCAAGCGCCGCAGCCGCAACCTGGCGGTCAAACGCGCCGTTAAAAACGACACGCAGGCGGTGTTGGAGGCCGTTCGGGTCGGTGACGCCGAAGCCGCCGCCGCCGCGCTGCGCCAGGCCGTTAGCGAGCTTGACCGGGCGGTCAAAAAAGGCACCCTGCACCAAAACACCGCGGGCAGGCGTAAGTCCCGGCTAAGTAAGCAAGTTAGTGAGGTTGCCGGCAGTACGGCCACTACCAAGAAGCCCTCGGCCGCCGGTAAGGCCGGCTCGAAAGCCACCGCCAAGGCAACCGCTAAAAAGACCGCCTCCAAAAAGCCGGCCGCTAAGGCAGCCGCCAAGAAGCCGGCTAAAAAGACCCCGGCCAAGTAAGCTCCCCAGCTCCCCTGTCGGTGCCGCTGGTTATGCGAGCTAACGGCAGAGCTTTTTTGCTGATAAACTGTTAGTCATGAAACCCTCCCACCCCGGCGACGAGCTAAGAGCCCAGTACCTGCAGCTATGCGAAGAGTTGACCGCTCACGTCGTAGCCATGCGCAACTACGCCATGAAGCCGGGTAACGCCTGGCTGGCTAAAACCGAGCTAACCAAAATCGTTGCGCTGGTTGGTGACGCTGAACAGGTCCTGGAAGAGGTTAAGCGCGCCGACGCTGCTTGACGCTGATCCCGTTACTTGGTTTAATTTAGGCATAACCATATTACAAGGGGAAACCATGCCAGGAGAACGACCAGGTCCAGAACCAGAGAAAGCTACTTTCACCGATCCGCTTAAACCAAAGAAGCGCCCGCTGTGGCAACGGATTCTCGGCGGCGGGGCAGCAGCTGGAGCGGTTGTTGCCGTAGGTGCAGCTGGAGCGGCTGAACTGGCCGATCAGCCTGAGGCGCGGACCGAAGAGCCAGTAACAACGGCGGAGCCGGCTGATAGTTTCGAGGAGTCCCCCCCTATCACCGTCAACGGAACGGAGTACGCCCCTGTTGTCGCCGCCCCAGTAACGGCTGAGGCCGAAGCTGCGGCTACCGGTGAACCAAAGCGGGCCCCGGCGGCCGAGGCCGGGCCAGAGTCTCCAAGCCCCGCTGAGCAACCTGATGCGCCGTTGTCCGGTCACGTTGATAAGGGGGAGCAGAAGCCGCAGGAGCAACCCGATGCCCCGCTGGCCGGTCACGTCGATACGCCGCCGCAGGAGCAACAGGATGCCCCGCTGCCCGGTCACGTCGATACGCCGCCGCAGGAGCAACAGGATGCCCCGCTGCCCGGTCACGTCGATACGCCGCCGCAGGAGCAGCAGTAATAAGTAGGGCCGCAAGTGGCGCCGAGCGAACCTGAGCGTCCGCCCTGCACTACCAAAAGGCCGTTAAGCCTTGTTAACCTCCCCGGCCGCCACCCGGTAAATTAAACTCTCCACCAGCTGCTCGGGCTTGCCTTGGCCGCTTTTGATTGCGTAGTCGGTCTCGATGGCGGCCAAAAAGGCCGCCTCCAGCGTCTGTTCGCTGAACTCGCGCTGCTTAGCCAGCGCCTTACCGGCCACATACGGCGACAGCCCCGCCCGCTTGGCCAGCTCAAGCGGTGTTACCGACCCGGCGGTCTTGGCCAGCAGCAGGTTGCGCAGCTGCCAGGTTACCATGGTTAGAATGTAAATCTCGTTGGTCCTTTCGGCAATCAAGCCGCGAAATATCACCAGTGCGTTTTGGATGTTGCCCGCCGATATGGCATCAACCAAAGCAAAGATGCTTTGGGTTTCGCTGCGCGTCACCAGCAACTCTACGTTCTGGCGGGTGATGCTCGGGCTGTAGTTAACCAGCTTGTTGATCTCCTGCTCCAAGCGCCACTGGTCGTCGCCCACGATTTCTAGCAGTAAGTTTATGGCCGGACGGTCAATCGCGCCTCCCAGCTTTTCGGTCTCGCGCTTTATCCAGGCTGCCAGCTGCGGCGCGTTTAGTTTATCGAACTTGACCGACCTGGGCTGCTTTGACATGGTTTTAAAGTAGCTCGTCCGCTGGTCCACCTCGGTCTCGTAAAACACCGCCACCGTTGTCTCTGGCACCTGCTCGAGCATCTTTGCCAGCTTATCCCCCGCCGCCTTGTTGGCTCCCAGCCCCTCCACTATCACCAGCCGCGAGGTAGCCAAAAAGGGTGCGGCCTGAAGAGCGGCCGACAGCTCGTTGATGCTAATGGCGGCCCCGTCGATCCGCTCCAACCCGAAATCGCTGCCGGTTTTCTTAATATAAGCTTTTTGCATCTCCTGCAACTTGCGTCTGGCGGCGAAGGTGTTTGGTCCATAAAAGAAAAAGATCATGGCTCAAGTATCGGGTATCGGGCGGCCAGCCGCAAGACACGCACATTACGCTTATGCTTATTGACAGTCAGGTAGTAGGTTGATACGTTGGTAGCGGTTACAGTTAACTAAGCGGAAAATCCCATGAAGCAAACAAGTACGGCCGACCAACGCGGAGTAGCAATGGTGCTCGAGTTACTAATCGTGGCCGTCGTACTGGCGGTGGTGGGGGCGGTGGGCTACCGGGCCTACAACGCTAACCAACGCGACCAAGCTGCTACCAACGTGTTCGAGCCGAAGGCAGATACAAACTCGCAGCCAACGGCCGATCAGTCGCGGTACCAGTTAAGCGGACCGCTCAAAGACGTAACCGTCGGCGCCGTGCGCGGTATCTCTACCGGCGGCCGGGGCGGGGGCACCGCCAAAGCCAAGTTCGAAAACGGCAAGTACTCGCTGTTGGCTACCTTTTCTGACCTGCCAGATCCCAAAAACGGCGATTTTTACGAAGGCTGGGTCGTCCGCCGCTCACCCTTCAAGTTCATTAGCACCGGACGCGCCGAAAAGGTGGGCGGCGTTTACTCCAACAGCTTCCGTTCCGACAGCGACCTAAGGCCCTTCGACTTGTATGTTTTGACGCTTGAGCCAAACGACGGCAACCCGGCGCCGGCCGACCACATTGTTGAAGGGGTTATGGCGCCCGTACAGTAGCCCGCTATAGAGTTCGTGGATATGACGGGCCTTAAACCCGGTGTTTGCCGGGGTCTTAGAGCTTGGATTTTGTGGCCTTAGGCCAGGGCTGACACCTGGGACAGTAGTGGGTCCCCCGCCCGGCCACGCGCATCTTTTCGATGATCGCACCGCAGACCTGCCCTCTCGACAGGAGAGCCGTGCAGGGCTGCCCTTGGCGGCGAAACACCCTCGCGCGGCTCAAATAATCACCTTTTTTGCCCAGAGCGTTGACGTAGTTGGTGAAGCTAGTGCCGCCGTAGGTGATACCAAGCGTCATGATGTCACGAATAGCCCCATGCAGCCGCTTAATTTCGAACGGCTTTAAGCTGCCGCCCGGTCGCGCCGGATGAATGCGGGCCAAGTGCAAACTCTCGTCGGCATAAATGTTGCCCACCCCGGCTACCGTCGACTGATCCAAAATTACGGCCTTGATAGGCGCTTTGGGGTGACGTTTGACTCTTGACGCTAGATGCTCGGCGGTAAAATCAGGGCTCAGCGGTTCGGGCCCCAGCCTGGCAATTAACTGATGATTTTCAACTTGGTCGGTTTCCACTAACTGAATCCAGCCAAACTTACGCTGGTCGTTAAAAAACAGCCGGTCACCGTTGTCAAAAGTGAACGTCACGCGTGTCGACCGGTCGGGCAGACCCGCGGCCATTGATTCGGTCGGGTGGCCGCCGGCAAACCGCTCGCCGCCCGCCTTCACCAACACCAGCTGGCCGGTCATTTTGAGGTGGAACAGCAGTGAGTAGCGGGTAGTGAGGGAGGGGTTAGCTAGATTGATGATTAAGACTTTAGCGCGGCGATCCAGGCTTTGGACCTGCGACCCTATGACTTGCGACTGAAGCTGCTCAGCGTCCAGTGCAAAACTCTTGGCCCAATCCACCTGGACGGCGGCAATCACCCGGCCTACCAGCAGCCGATCCAGTCCCCGGCAGATTGTTTCAACCTCTGGTAGCTCCGGCATACCCCTACTATAACAGGGGGATACCGGCGGTCACCCAACTACGGGCGACCGCCGGTTAGCTAGAGAACTACGACGACTTGAGCCTGCTAAAGCGGCCGCTGACGAGTTCGACGACGTCGGGCAGTTCAAGCAGATCAACCACCCCTCGAGCCACCTCTACTACGGGATATCCGTCTTGGCCCCTCAAGACCAACTCAAGATCGATCGGCTGAAGCTCAAGGTCACACTGCAGACGCTTCACACATCGCGCAATATCACACAACAACCCTGCCGGCCGGTTCCTGGTCATACCACCTACCACCGCTACGGCTCCTTCAATGCGCCGCCATCTGTCCGCCTCGGGCCCGTAGTTCTCCAAATGCTCTGCCGTCCACACCAGGACGACGGTCAAAAGCTCAGGTACATGCACCCTGATACTCCTCGTGTCGTCCGATGGAACCGCCCTATCTTAAGCTCTTTAGTTTGCGGCGTCATCGTTGATTAATCTAACACCAGGTAATTTTTAAGGGTCAAAATCTAAGCCACTTACACATTTACAAACCTAGCAAATCAGGATGGCGGCAGCCGACGCTTGACTAAGTTACCGCTACTTTAGCTCGCCCCAGCTTGTACCGATAGCCGTGTCTACCGCTAAAGGCACGCCCAAATCGTAAACGCTTTCCATGGTCTCCTTCATCACCCGAGCCACATCCTCCCCATTCCTTGCGGCGGTTTCGGCTATCAGTTCATCGTGGATCTGCAGCAGCAGCTGGGTCCCGCGCACGGTACCGGAGGGCGGCTGGACATCATCGAGGGCCTCGGCCGCAAACCGCTTCGTCACCTCGATCATGGCCAGCTTGTAAATGTCGGCAGCGGTGCCCTGAATCGGGACGTTCACCGCCATGCGCTCGGCCGCCTGCGCCACCATGTGGTTGTTGGAGTTGATCTCCGGGCAGGGCCGGCGGCGGCCAAACAAAGTTTCGGTGTAGCCGTGCTCCCGCGCAAACCGCTTGGTCGCCGCAACGTATTCGGCCAGCGCCGGCCGCACCTCGAAGTAGCGCTTGATAAAACCCGCCGCCTCGTCCCGGCTCATGCCGGTGGCCACGCTTAAGCCGTGCGCGCTCATGCCGTACAGCACCCCGAAGTTAATGGTCTTGGCGTTGTAGCGCTGCCACTTTTCAACATCGTCCAGTGCCACGCCGTACAGCTCTGCGGCCGTTTGCTGATGCAGATCAACCCCCTTTTTAAACGTCTCGATCATGGCCTCATCCCGGCTCAAGGCCGCCGCCACCCGCAGCTCGATCTGCGAGTAGTCGGCCGCCACGAACACCCGCCCCGGCGGCGCCACGAACGCCCGCCTGATCTCGCGCCCCAGCTCGGTGCGCACCGGTATGTTTTGCAGATTAGGGTTGGTCGAGCTTAGCCGCCCGGTTTGGGCGATGGTCTGGTTAAAGCTGGTGTGAATGCGCCGGTCAGCCGGCGAAACCAGTTCGGGCAGCGCGTCGACATAAGTGTTTTTCAGCTTCACCAGCTCACGGTACTCAAAAATAAAATCAATCACCGGGTGCAGGCCGCGCATTTTTTCCAGCTCCGAGGCCGCCGTTGAGATGCCGGTCTTGCCGCGCTTGATGCCGGCCGGCGAGATGCCCAGTTTGTTAAACAAAACGTTGCCCAGCTGCGCCGGCGAGCCGATGTTAAAACGCTCCCCGCACAACCGGCAGATCTTGTCCTCCAGCTCAAGGATTTTGGCGCTGATCTTTTTGTTAAATTCAGCTAAAAACTCCGTATCCAGCTGAATGCCGGCCAGCTCCATCTCGGCCAGGATGGGAATGAGCGGCCACTCCATCCGGGCCGCCAGCCGGTCAAAACCGGTCTGCTTCAGCTCCGGCGCCAGCTTCCGGTACAGCCGCCAGCTGACGTCGGCGTCCTCCGCGGCGTAGCGGGTGGCGTCCTCGACGCTGACCCGGTCAAACGTCACCTGCAGTTTGCCCTTTTTACCGATCAGCTCCTCAATCGGGACCATCTCGATCCCCAGCTCGCTGTAGGCCAGGTCGCTGAGGGTCTGCGCGCGTCCCAGCGGGTTTATCAAAAAGGCCGCCACCATGGTGTCAAAACGGATCGGAGCCAGCGTCACCCCGTAGCGCCGCATTACCTGGTAGTCGAACTTCAGGTTGTGGCCGACCTTGCCAGTTTTGTCGTTTTCAAGCAGCGGCTTTAGCGCCTCGACCGCCGTTTCTAATGGCAGCTGCTCCGCAGAGACAGGAGGCTCCCCCGCCCGAACTTGCTCACTCCTTGCTCCTAACTCCTGACTCCCCTTGTGCCCTATGGGCACATAGTAAGCTTCGCCCTCCTTAAAGCTGACCGCCAAACCGACCAGGTTAGCGCTCACCACCTCAATCGAGTCGGTCTCGACGTCAAAGGCGAAACAGCTCACCGACTCCATTTTTTTAACCAGCCGGTCTAGATCCTCAGGCGTTTGAACGCAGTGGTAGTTGGCCTTATCTATGTGCCCGCGCACCTTCACCGGCGGCGACCGGTCGAACAGATTGGGGGCCGCATCCAGCTCCGGCGGGAGCTTTGCCAAGAGGCTTTTAAACTCCAGCCGCCGGAACAGCTCGTGCACGGCCTGCTTGTCCACCCGGCCCCAGCGGGCCTCTTCCAGGTTCAGCTCCACCGGCGCGTCACACATAATGGTGGCCAGTTTGTAGCTTAAGTAGGCGATGTCGCGCCCGTCGGCCAACCGGTCATGCAGCTTGCCGGGGATCTCGTCCAAGTGGTGATAGATCCCGTCGAGCGAGCCGTAGCGGCCGATTAAGTCCAGCGCCGTCTTTTCGCCCACGCCGGCCACTCCGGGAATGTTGTCGCTGGCATCACCCTCCAGCGCTTTCAGGTCGATAATCTGCCGCGGCTCAATGCCGTAGCGCTGCCGTACCCGCGCCGCGTCGTACACCTCGGTGTCGGTCATGCCCCGCCGCTGCATGTAGACCTCGACTTTGCGGTCCGGCCCTGAACGTGTTTTTGGGTCCAACAGCTGAAACACATCGCGGTCGTTGGTCACAATCACCACATCAAGCTCCGGATGCCTGGTTACCAGCGTACCGATGATGTCATCGGCCTCGTAGTCGTCCAGTTCTAGTAACGGCATACCCAGCGCCGCCGCCAGTTCGCGCACCATCGGGATTTGGGCGTAGAAGTCATCCGGCATCTTCAGCCGCTTCACTTTGTAATCGGGGTACCACTTGAGGCGCTGGGTCAAACTGGTTTTAGCTTTGTCCCAGGCCAAGACGGCATAATCAGGCTTCAAGTCGGCCAGCGCCTTTAACGTCATCGAGCTAAAGCCGTAAATGGCGTTGGTCGGGTGCCCCTCCTTGTTGGTCAAATGCGGAATAGCGTGATAAGCGCGATGAAAGATGGCTTTGCCGTCAATTAAAACCAGTTTGGCCCGTTTAGTCATGAGTATTAGTATAGCTCAAAAAAGATTCGGCCCCGCAGGGCCGAACCCTGCAGGGCTTATTGGCGGCTTCTGTCGAGCCTGGCTACGCGACGAATGCCTCGGCGGCACGCACTCCGTCCTCGGTCAAACGGAGAAACTCTCCGCTACAGTCATCCAGCTCGAGCAGCCCTTTCTGTCGCAGTCGGTGGATATCCGCGTCCAAATTGGGGTAGTCGATGGGAGTTGGGGTGCCACACCGTATCTGGTCTGGACTCACCCACTTGTGATGAAGCCTGATCTTGTTCATGAACAACAAGACGCAACGTTGGCCCACCTCTGTGGACCCTTCGCAAGACTGGTGCACCGTTTGCTCCTTCTCGCTAGTTCAGCCGCCGGTAACCGGCAGCCCGCAGACGGCACCTGCGGCAGGCTTGCAGATGAGCTTGCACTTGCCTGCTAGACGACCCCAGCAGCGCCATTGCGCCGCAGCTGATTTCGCAAAGCAGTGGCAGCTCGGTGTATCGAACTTGGATATCGAAGAGCGCCGGAATTTTCACCCGGTTGGATGCCCAATACATCGCCTTCCTTTCGCTTGGGTCGGCGTGGTAGTAGATTATAGAACAGTTCAGCGGCAAATTGAAATCCCCCGGGAAACCGCGGTTTTCCGGGGGGACCCCCAGGAGCAGCCGGTAGCTGCTCCTGGGGGTCAATTGCAACCCCTAGCCGCAGTTGGGCCAGGGAGAACTGCCTCGCTGCTGCTTTAAGGCCGCAGCCCGCTGATCCTGCTCGGCCGGCAAAGCGGCAGCGGGGTCGCCGCTGCCTCCCACCGACTCCCAGGTCTGCTGGTCGAACTGGTAAGCACCGCGGTACTTCCCGCTTGATGACACCGCCCCGTAGTCACCTCCCGATTCGCACTGCCTGATCGATGCCAGGCCGGAATCCGATGACCCGGCTGCGTGCGAACCGCTTGGTGCCGGAGTAGGCGCCTTGCGGGCGGGCGAGGCCGCTGCCTGCACAGCCTTGCCCGCCCGGGCAGGCTGCGAACCGCTTGATGCCGCCGCTGCAGGCGCCGGAGGCGGTGCGGGCAGCGGGCAGGATCCCAGTGTTTCAGTAGGATCCGGAACTCGCAGCTCCCACCCGGCCTCAACGTGATGAGGCCCCTTTGGTGCCATCAGCCCGCAGTTGGCGTCGTACAGCTGTGGCCAAGCCACCCCGTACCGCTGGGCAATCAGATCCAGGTACTCACCCGGCTCTACCCGGTGTGTTATGGGCTCGGCCTGGGCTACAGCCGAAGTGGCGAGGGGCTCCCTCGACAATCCGCCTTCGGCACCAGCCGGCTGTATCAGCAGCAAGCTGGCCGCCATCATCACGAGAATCGACGCAAATTTACGCCGCATGATCCTCCTTAGTGGAGTCGCGCAAAAACCCTTCCGGGCTCTCACTAGGTGTGGTTCAAGCGGACAACCGCTACCAGTCTGCTCGCGAGCGCTATGGGGTCATTCGACCGGCTCGGTCTTTAAGGACCTTACGAGGTGCAACAGTTTGTCCTGGGCCGCTAAGTGCGGCCGTACTGCTTGATGGTCATGAACTTGCAGGAAAGGGTACTTAAGATCTCCTTTGCTTCCGCTGACACAACTTGTTCTAGTTTACGCAGGATAATTTTAAATTCAAGCAAGCTTTCGCTAAAAAATAGTTGTCAGGCCGCCCGGTAGCGCTGCGGGCTGATGGGGTTGGACCGCAGGCGGCCGCCTGCCAGGTCCCCGTGCAAGCGCTTAACCGCCCCCTTCAGCTCCTCAAAGCTGCCGTTGTTAATCACCTCAACGTCCGGTACCACCTCGCGCATAAAGCGCTCGGTCAGATCGGTGTTGGCCTGGGCCTCAGGCCTGACCACCCTGACGACCAACCCGCCGTTACGGTGAATCATCTTCACCTCGTACTTGGAACGGATGCCGCCAACCGTTACAAAACCCTGGCCGCCCGCAGCTAAGGCTTTGATCCGCCGCTCCAAAGCGTTACCCCAGATGTTAGGGCCCACCTTGACCACCAGGCACGCTCCCAGCCACATAAACAGCTGGCGGTGCAGCGCCTTGTTGGCCGGCGTAATCGGCGCCGGAAAAAGCTCGTCGGCCGCTGGCCCGGCAGCCAGGCGAGCTTGCAGATAACCGGTCAACTGGTGGTGAAAGGCCAAACTTTCATCGTTGCGTTCGATCTTCAGCTGCTCGGAGGTAACGCTCGTGTCCAGCTTTTGGCGTACCGCCGCCGGCAAGGTTTTGATTAACTCGTTGGCCAGACCAACGGCGTCCTGGCCGGGGGTCACTTTAAGGGGGGTTGGTGGCCAGGTGGCTATCCAAGCGTTAGCTACCTCGGCAATGATGTAAGAGGTTTCCAGATCGCACTCCGGCCCGGCGCCGGCCAGCTCACGCAGCATCCGGCTAACGGTGGTTTTACCCTGGCCTATGCCGCCGGTTACACCAACTAAAATCATGACGGCTCCTTCGTACTAGCTCCGGCGAAGCGCTCCAAAACCGAGTCCACCTTAGCGTGCAGATCCTCTAGCGTAGCGTCGTTGGCGATGTCGAAGTCGGCTGAACTTATCACCGTCGTAATCTGGCTGTCGGTCGCGCTCTTGCCCTCTTCGGCTAACTCCTGACGCCTAAATTCATCAACGCTCATAACATGATCTAGCCGACGGCGGTCTTTGGCCCGCTCGTAGCGCTGATGAATCGGGGCATCGACG
>JAHWKN010000007.1 GCA_019347875.1 Candidatus Parcubacteria bacterium | reverse complement strand
ACTGTTTGAGCCCCGATGAAATCGGAGCGAGTTCCGCAGGCCTACAGCTTAACGGTAGCTGGAGGTGTTTCTAGCTGATGAGCCGGCTTGGCAGTTTTTGGTTACTTTTTGCTGACAAAAAGTAACGAGAGAGGGGTGTATTTGGTAAGTAGGCGGGCAGTAGAGGTAAGGGTGATGGCAGAAGGGGCTTGTCGAGCGGAAACTACCGCTCAACCCTCTGCCGAATCGCCTGCCGGGCGCTCTCGGCCTCATCCCACGGATGCTCTCCGTCGCCCCGTTCAATCATCTGCTCATGACCCTTGCCCAGCAGCATCACAGTGTCACCTGTCTCGGCCTGGTTAACGGCAAAAGCAATCGCCTCGGTGCGGTCATGCACCAAGAATAAGTCCTTATCACGCTTTTTGCCGGCCTTTTCGGCCCCCGCCGCTATCTGGTCCATAATCACCAGCCCATCAACATCCCGGTCGTCCTCTTCGGTCACCACCACTACGTCAGCAAAGCGGCCCGCCAGCTCCCCTTGTACCGAGCGCTTACTCTCGTCGCGGCGGCCGGCGGAGCCGAACATAACAATCAACCGGCCTTTTGTCAGCGGCTTCATCTCGGCCAGCAGCTTTTCAAAGGAGTCAGGCGTGTGGGCATAATCGACGATCACGCTAAAGTCCTGCCCCTCGTCAATTGCGTTCATGCGGCCCTCGACCGACTCGGTGGCCGCTATCCCCCGCTCGATCTGGTGCTTACCCAGTCCAACCGCTATACCGACGCCGGCCGCCGCCAGCGCGTTCGAGATGTTAAAGCTGCCGGGCAAGTTTGTCCGCAGATTGTAGCTGACTGAGCCGCGTTCATCCTTGGCCGTAAAAGTACTACCGGTAGCGGTGCTGTTAATGTTGGCAGCGCGCAAACTCCCGGCCTTAATGCCGTAAAGTATCGGGTGGGCAACGGCGGCCGCAAAAACTTCCGCCGACGGGTCGTCGGCGTTAACCACCCCCATCCGCAGCCCCCGCCGGTTGCGATTACACTGCTGGAACAGCCGCAGCTTGGCGGCCCGGTAGCGCTCGAACGTGCCATGGTAGTCCAGGTGCTCGTGAGTGAGGTTGGTTATCACCGCCACCTGGTACGGCACCCCCCAAGCCCGGTTTTGGGCCAACGCGTGACTGGTAATCTCGAGCACCACCCACTCGGCCCCGGCTTGCTTAAACGTCTTCATCTGCCGAAACACCCGAAACGACTTGTCGGTCGTCATGTGTACCGGGTTTATCACCAAATCCTTGCCCATGCCATTCACCACCGTCGACAGCAACCCCACCTTGTACCCGGCCTCGTCCAGCATGGTGTGGATCAGCCGCGCGGTCGTGGACTTGCCGTTAGTACCGGTAACGCCTATAACGCTGAGCTTCCGCGCCGGAAAGCCGTACACAACATTCGCCAACACCGCCTCCAGTAGGTGACCATAGGGCTCGATAAAGCGGAACAGCTGGTGCGGGATGAGCGCTTTAACGATTTTGCGAAACATAAGCTGATTTTATATCAGAAACAGGTGTTTTATAAGCTGCAAAGCATTTGGTTAGCCAGCTGCAGATGGCAATTACTTGGCCGCCGACCTTAAATAAGCCGGGATGGCCTTACTTAAAATATTGAGTGTCCTTTGGAACTTTTTCTCATCCGGCTCCAAGAGCGTCATGCGGAACCCCGGCAGCTCGGTGTTGAAGCCGGAGAGGGGTACGACGCACAAACCGGTTGCGCCCATCAGGTAGTAGCAAAACCGCTTGTCCAGCTCGGTAGGCCCGAGCTTGACGGCCGCGCGCTCCACCTCCTCGCGTACCGGCTCCGGTTCCAGTGCCAGCCCCTGGCCGTAGTTCAGTGAGCCCGGCTGAAACGTCACGGTCAGGTAAAAGGCGCCCGCGGGGCAAACGACGTTAGCGCCGACAATCTTGCCCAGCTCTTGCGTAGCCAGTTTGGCCCGCTCGGCGTAGCGCTGGCGCCGCGACTCCAGCCACCTGGCGTAGCGCTGGTCGCTCAAGATCGCCGGCAGCACCGTCTGCGGCAGCGTGGTCGAACCTACCTCCAGCATCTTGGCATCAACTATCGAACTAACGTAACGCTCGAAGTTCACATCCTCGTCACGGTTATACACCTCGATCCAGCCGCACCGCGCGCCTGGCCACGGCACCTCTTTGCTTAAACCCCGTAAAACCAGCGCCGGTACGCGCCCAACTACGTCGCCGAGAGGCACAAAAGCCTCACTCCCGTAGCTTAGTTCGGCATAAATCTCATCGGCCACCAAAAACAGATCGTACTCATCGGCAATCGCCACCATCTCCTCTAAAATCGCCTTTGGATAAACCATGCCGGTAGGGTTGTCGGGATTGATAATTAAAATGGCGGCGATGTTGGGGTTGTACTTGACCTTGCTGCGAATGTCGGCCACGTCCGGCAGCCAGCCGTTGTGGGGATCGAGCTGGTAGGTTAAGTGGTGCGACCCGGCGTGGGCCGCTTCGGCCGACGAATGCGTCGGGTAGGCCGGTGAGGGGCCCAGTACCCGCGCGTTGCGCTCTAGCTGCGTATAAATTTTCGAGACGGCGTCGCCCAGGCCGTTAAAAAAGATGATGTCTTCGGGATCCAGGCTACTGCCGTCGACCCGCTCGGCCAAGAATTGCCGGGCGCTGAGCAGACCTTTGGTGGGAGCGTAGGCGTAGCTGGAGCTATCGGCGGCCGCCGCCGCCACAACCCGGCGAATCCACTGTGGCACCTCCTCGCCTTTGGCGACCGGATCGCCGATGTTCTCCCACGTCATCTTGACGCCGGCCGTCTCCAGCCGCCGCCCCAGCTCGGCAATCTGGCGAATCTCGTAATTAAGCTCATCGGCCCCTTCGTGGACCAGATTTAAGCGCATGGGATAAGCATAACGTCATCCTTGCCTGCGGGCAACTTAGGTGCGGAGGCTGACAGGCAAACCGAAAAGTGCTATATTGCTGATGCAATGAGGGTAACGCCTTCTTTTTTTTGCACCTCGACAATCCGTAACTCGCCTTCTGGAGGAGACGATGCGCAGGTGGTTTGTTACTATCTGGATGCAATGCCCAAAAGGTCAAGCGTATCCTGCATCTCAGCCCAACAGACTGGTGAAGGTTCTAGATGAAAACGGAGCCAAAGAAATCGACTTTGGCGGGATACCTTCCACCGGCTGCGTAGACGTAGGTCTTGCGGTTGAAGCAACATCCGCAGAATCGGCAGCCCGCCGCGCTAAAAACTTCGTCTGGAGGCTCATCAGGCAAAATCGATGGACCGGCATCATGCAGATACTGCCCGACGCGATCGAGGTACGGCGCTACGAATCAAGCGATTAGTGCTCACTATTCACAAGCCGCACTTCACGCGCGGCCGCGACCAGAACTGGAGGCCAGTGCAAACGTACCATCTATGCATTGCCGTTAGCAGACAGACGGCCCGACGCGGCCAAGAGCTAAGAGCCCAGCTGTGGAACGCCTTGCGCTTAAAGGGCCTAAAGCGGGTCTCTGTCGCAGAGTCGTCCCCCAATGGCAACGTCGTCAAGGCGGACGTGCGGTTCAATCTTGCCGCCAAAAGTGAGCGGACGGCGCGGCAGCAAGCACTTACGCTGCTCGGGGAAGCTAACGAGACCATCGGGAGGCCGTACTGCCTGCCCTTCAGAGGCCAGGTGCAAATACACCAGGTAGCCGGCGAACGGTAGGGGCCCAGGTTACAGTCAACATCTCGAGCAAAGGAGTAAAAGATGCATTCTTTGAGGCAAAAAACTGCGTTGGTGGTGGCGCTGGTGGGCGAGAGCGAGGCTACGCTCATGAAGCGCTGGTGGCACTCGGTTTTCCTGGTCTGCGTCGGCGTCATGGCCTGGTTCGCCTATCAGGCGCTCACAGTCTCGTGGTTCGCACCCGAACTACTGCCGCTCCAGCGCCTCTTCGGCGGTTCGCTTTTTGGCCTGACGGCACTAATCTGTCTGGGTCTTTTCGCAACCCGGGAGCGGTTCGTCAGAAAGACCAAGGAGAGCGATGCGGAATGGTGGCGCTTCAACTAGCAGACACCAGTCGGGCGGCCCAGCTCTGGAGTAATCCAGGGCTGGGCACTCAACCCAAGATTTTAATCCGGCAACCGCCGGATGAAGTTTTAGGCTGAGTTTAGTAAAACAGACGCTTGCGCAAACGGAAATTGTAAGCCGTCACGGCGCGCTCACCAAAACGGTTCCAGGCGCGATACCTGGCTTCATCAACCGGCAGATCATACGTTCCGATAAACTCGGTGATCCGGGGGTTAAAGCCGGTTTTAAACTGGGCCAGGCTTTGCAGTGGATGGGTCTTGTCTTCCAATCTGTCGGCCGGCGGCGTGCCGTGCAGATCGTACTCCCCTACCCCCTGGCCTTTGAGCCAGCGCATAATCTCCCATTGCAGCAGGTACGGCGCCTGCCAGCCGCTGTGCTCGCGCCTGGAAGCGCCGTCTTTATACAGCGCTTTTTGGCCCAAGTAAGTCACAAACGCGGCGGCCAGTACCTGCCCCTCGTGGGCGGCAAAAAACAGCTGTCCGCGCCCAGATTCAGTATGCAGCCGCCAAAAGTCGCTAAAGTAGGCTTTCGGCCGGGTGTATACTCCTGCCCGCCGGTAAGTCTCGCGCATCATCCCGTACATCAAATCGATGTTACGCGAAGTCAGCTCCGCCGGCTCAACCCTCACCCCCTTACGCTCCGCCAGCCGGATGTTATAGCGGGTTTTTTGCTTAAAGGCAGCCATAATCTCATCTTCTGACGGCCGCAAATCAAGCAGCACCGTAGCGGCGTTTAGCTGTAAATCACGCGGCGCCTTCACCAGCCCCGTCTCCTCCAAGACCTGGTCTTTAGATTTTTTAAGCAGCTCGGGCTCAACTTTTATTAGAAAAGCTTTGGCGGCATATTGCTTAAGGTCCTTAACTAGTTCAGACAGCTGCTTAACGCCACTCACCCCGGGCCCTTTGGGAACATACCAAAGCTCGCCGAACCCGGCGACAGCGCGGACCAGCGCCAGCATCGCCAGACCGGACTTTTGACTTTTAACGTCTGACTTTTGACCGATAAGATAGCGGGCCTCCCAGCCGTGGCGCGACTTGACCTCCCCGAACGCCCGGCACTGCAGCACGTTACCGCCGTCAGGATTGCCCGCCACCAGTTCGTCCCAACGCTCCAGTTCGTCCGAGGTAGCCACGCGAATCACAGCGGCAGCACTTTCTTAGCCAGCCGGTAAACCTGATACTTGGCGGGTTTTAGGGGGAGATCCCAGGTGCCCGCGTACTGGACTCCATTGCCGCCAAACGATTTTTTAAACTTGCTCAGGCCGTGCCAAGGGTGTTTGGGGTCGTCATCAGGCGCCACCCCCCAGAAATCAAACGCCGTTAAGCCGGCGCGCTTGGCGCCCATTATCAGAAACCACACCAGCATGCGTGCAGCGTTAATCTGACGGTTGACGGCCTGGTCGGCCGCCGCATGGGCGTAGTGCCGCCGGCCGTTCCAGTCGTACACGATCACTCCGGCCACCGGTTTCCCCTGATAATACGCGTAAACCAGCCGGGCGGCCCCCGCCGGATGCAGCACCTGCAGCATAGTGCGGTAGTAATCGTCGTCGTAAGCCTTAATCCCCGCGCGAGTGTAGGTGTCGTGCAGCATGGCCAGAAAAGGTTCAACGCCGTCGGCGTTAGCCTCTCGGCAGCTTATGCCGGCGCGCTCGGCTTTGTTGATGATGTTGCGGTTGCCGGACGACAGTCCCGATCTTAAAACGGCCTCATCGGGCGCCAGGTCGAGAACCCAGGTGTGCGAGGGGTTGACCTCGGCAAACGGCTTGGCAGCGAGTTTCTCCAGCGTAGCGGCGATTGACGAGGCGGCCGCTTGGGATGTCTGGGGCTCAAAGCGCACAAAATCGGCACCATGCCCGCGCCCGGCCGCGGCCAAGCTCTCAAGTGCCGCTGTCAGCCCGTCAGCGTCCGCACAAGGGCCGTAAGGGGCATAAAGGTAGTTGACCCCTCTCCCCTGCCGTTCGGCAGCCCCCCAGGCCCAGGACGCGTTACGCGCTGACAGCACGTTGCGGCCCAGCGCCGCCTGGAACTGCGCCCACGGGCGGCTTTGTAAAAAATGTCCGCCCAGCCGGACCAACCGCTCATCCCAATCCCGGTCCGGAACGCCCTGATGAATCGTAACCATTGGCAACATTGTAGCAGCACGGCGCAGTCAGAAGCCAGAAACGCGCCCTTGGCTACTTGCCCGCTCCCAACTACCCACTCCCCACTACCCACTCCTCACTACCCACTCCTCACTCCTCACTCCTCACTCCTCACTCCTCACTCCTCACTCCTCACTCCTCACTCCTCACTCCTGTATACTAACCGCATGAACATCCTGGGTATCGAAACCAGCTGCGACGAAACGGCCGCTGCCGTCGTCAAGGACGGTGCGACTCTGCTAAGTAATGTGGTAGCCTCACAAATCGACCTGCATGCGGCCTACGGCGGCGTCGTACCGGAGGTGGCGGCTCGCAGCCACATCGAAGTGATGCTGCCTGTGGTCGAAAAAGCCTTGACAGAGGCTTTTTCTCAAGTAGTTAGTAGTGAGGAGGGTGGAGTGAGCCAGATTGCTTCCAAGACTCGCTCCTCACTACCCACTCCTGACTACTGGGGGCTAGTCGACGGCATCGCCGTCACCGCCGGTCCCGGGCTGCACGGCTCACTGCTAATCGGCACACTCACCGCTCGCACTCTGTCCTATACTAAAAACAAGCCCCTCTATGCCATCAACCACGTCGAAGCCCACGTTTACGCGGCCTTCTTGCATGACGCAGCTCCCTCCTCTCTACCCTCTCCTCTCTCCTCTCCCCGCTTCCCCCTCCTGGCGCTGATCGTATCCGGAGGACACTCTCAGATTGCGCTGTTCCGCGGCCACCTGGACTACACGGTACTGGGCCAAACCCGCGATGACGCCGCCGGCGAGGCGTTCGACAAGATCGCCAAACTGCTCGGACTGGGTTTCCCCGGCGGGCCGGCCATCGCCAAAGCGGCGCTTAAGGGTAACGAGCAAGCTTTTAGCTTTCCTAAGGCTAAACTTGGCAAGCATAGTTTAGATTACAGCTTCAGCGGCCTGAAAACCGCTGTCTTGCGCCAGGTGCAGGAGCTGGCCGGCCTCGACCACACCGCTCCGTCCTGGGAGCTGCACCACAAGCTGACCGAACAGCAAAGAAACGACCTGGCCGCCAGTTTCCAGAAAACGGTGGTCGACACGTTGGTAGACCGCTTGGAAGTTGCATGTGAAGCGCACCAGCCAAAACAAATTGTGCTGGCCGGCGGAGTGGCGGCCAACCAAGCCCTGCGCCAAGAGCTGCGGCGGCGTGTTCCGGTCCCGGTCCTCATCCCGCCTCCCTACCTCTGCACGGACAATGCTGCTATGGTGGCGGCGCTGGGTCACCATTACGCCAAAGCCGACCAGCAAATCGACCCGGCGAAGCTCGTTGCCGACTCTTCGTTAGCGATGTAGCAAAGCGCTTACGCTTTTTCATGTGCAAAAGATGGGTACGCTTGTAACGGCCGCCGCACTTGGCGCTTTGACGGGTGTAACCCCTACTTCGTGCTAAAATCAGCTCGTGACTAATATGAAAACAAAGGCTAAGTCAGACACGCTCAAAAAGAGCCATATCGTGCCTTTCGGCGGCTTGAGCCGAACGCCGAACCGTCCGCATCCGCTTATCAATTACTTGCTGGAACTGACGGGCAAGCCCAGGCCAAAGGTCACGTTTATTCCAACCGCCGCCGGCGATTCGGCGGAAGCCTTAGTCGGGATGTACTCACGCTTCCCAGCAGACCGTAGCCAGCGCTCCCACGTCGCGCTTTTTAACCGCGTTATCACCGATTTACGCGCCCATCTGCTGGATCAGGATATTATCTGGGTCAGCGGCGGAAACACCGTCAACATGCTGGCGGTCTGGCGGGCGCACGGAGTCGACAAACTACTGGAGGAGGCCTGGGCAGCGGGCATTATCCTGACCGGCGGAAGCGCCGGATCACTGTGCTGGTTTGAAGGCGGTACCACCGACTCGTTCAACCTCGATCAGCTGGCCCCTTTGCGCGACGGACTAAGCTTTCTGCCTGGCAGCCACTGCCCTCACTACGACAGCGAGCTGCAGCGCCGTCCTCTATACCGCTCGCTGATCGCCGAAGGCTTCCCGGCCGGCTACGCGGCCGATACGGATGTAGCCATGCACTTTATTGGAACCAAGCTCAGCGAGGTAGTTACCGCTAACGTGGACAAAACGGCTTATCGAGTAGAACTTCGCGGTAACAAGACCGTCGAGACGCCGCTAGAAGCACGACTTATATCGTAGCTGTGCGGTTTGGGCCGGACGCTAACGGCTACAGAGCCGGCGTGCTAAAATCGAGCCTATGGAAATGGATAAAGCCTACGAACCGGCCAAGTATGAAGCCGACATCTACCGCATGTGGGAAGAGTCCGGGGCCTTTAAGCCGGCAGACCGGGGTTCGGGGATCGCAGATCGTAGATCGGATAAGGCGGCCAAACCCGACATACGACCTACGAGTCCCGAGTCCCCCTTTTGCATCATCATGCCGCCGCCCAACGCTAACGGCGACCTGCACACCGGCCACGCCATGTACACGGTGGAGGATATCTTAATCCGTTACCACCGCATGCTGGGCCAGCCCACCCTATGGCTGCCCGGCGCCGACCACGCCGGTATCGAGACGCAGGTAGTTTATGAGAGATTACTGGAGAAAGAGGGCAAAAGCCGGTTCGACCTGGGCCGTGAGCGCTTTTATGCCGACGTCATGGCCTTCACCCAAAAGAACAGGGTCAACATGGAGAACCAGCTGCGCAGCCTGGGCTTTAGCTGCGACTGGAGCCGGATGAAGTTCACGCTCGACCCCGACATCATCGCCATCGTCTACGAAACGTTTAAACGGCTGCACGACGACGGCTTGATCTACCGCGGCAACCGCATCGTTAACTGGTGCCCGCGCTGCCGCTCCGGCTTTGCCGACATCGAGATTAAGCACCGCGAGCAGATCGACCCGCTGTACTACATCAAGTACGGGCCGTTCGTGCTGGCCACCGTCCGCCCCGAGACCAAGTTCGCCGACACCGCCATCGCGGTCCATCCTCAAGATGAGCGCTACCGAAAGTACGTCGGCAAGGAAATCGAGGCCGACGGACTGCTTGGAAAGTTCTCGCTTAAGGTCATTGCCGATACCCACGTTAATCCAGCCTTCGGTACCGGCGTCGTCAAGGTAACGCCGGCCCACGACCCGAACGACTGGGAGATAGGGCTGCGGCATAATCTGGAGGTCAAAGCGGCCATCGGCACCGATGGCCGCTTAACCGCCCTGTGCGGCAAGTACGCCGGCATGCCGGTAGACGAAGCGCGCGCGCAGGTATCACGCGACCTGGAGGAGCGCGGCTTAATCGACCACATCGACATGAACTACAAACACGCCGTGGCCGTCCACGACCGCTGCGGGACGGCTATCGAGCCGTTGGTAACCGAACAGTGGTGGCTAAAGGTTCGGCCGTTGGTTGCGCCGGCCATCGCGGCGGTTAAAAACGGCGACATCAAGATCATCCCCAAACGCTTCGAGAAGGTCTACGTTAACTGGCTCGAGAACCTGCGTGACTGGAACATCAGCCGCCAGGACTGGTGGGGCATGCGCATCCCAGTTTACTACAACGCCTCCGGCGACGACGGCAAACTCCCCTACCTGATCACGGCCGATGAGACCGAGGCCCAGGCTTACTACGGCCAGGGCAACTACGAACCCGAAACCGACATCTTCGACACCTGGTTTTCCTCCAGCCAATGGCCGTTTGCCACCCTCATGGCCACCGGCGACTTCGACCGCTTCTACCCGACCTCGGTCATGGAAACCGGCCGCGATATTTTGTTCCTCTGGGTCACCCGCATGGTTATGCTCGGACTTTACCGCACCGGCGAGGTGCCGTTTAAAAACGTTTATCTGCACGGTATGGTCAACGACGCGCATGGTCAGAAAATGAGCAAATCAAAAGGCAACGTCATCAACCCTCTCGACTTTACCGCCAAGTACGGCACCGACGCCCTGCGGCTGGCGCTCGTCATCGGCATCACACCGGGTAACGACGGCGCCCTGGGCGAAAAAAAGGTCGAGGGCTACCGTAACTTCTGTAATAAGCTGTGGAACGTTGCCCGGTTTGTGCTGGGGGCGGTAGCGAGTAGCGAGGAGACAGAAGCCAACCCCGAAAAGCTCACTCCTCACTCCCCACTCCCCGCTACCCTTTCCCTCCCCGACAAATGGTTATTGCATAAGCTTTCACAAGCAAATGCAAGCATCACCAAAGACCTCGACAGCTACCGCTTCAGCGACGCCGGTCAGGCCGCCTACTCACTGCTTTGGAACGACTTTGCCGACTGGTACCTCGAGGCCTCAAAGTCCGATCTTAACCTGCCGGTACTGGTTTACGCGCTCGAGACCATTCTGAAACTGACCCACCCTTTCGCCCCTTTTGTAACCGAGACGATCTGGCAAAACATCCCTTGGCAGCAGACCAACCTGATAACCGAACACTGGCCGAACACGCAGCACCGTTTTGCCCGGGAGTACCACCAGTTCGAAAAGCTACAAGAGATCATCAACCAGATACGGGGGCTAAAGGCCGATTTAAAGCTAAGCCAGCCCGTACTGTTATACAAACAATCGAGCCTGATCGAGCAGAACGCCGCTTTGATCAAGCGGCTGGCAGGAACAGGGGAGATTAAGCGGGTGGAGCAGGGGAGGGGACTGGCGCTCGGAAGCCGGCAGGACGAGGCCTGGCTGGATATTGACGCCGCCACCGTTAAGGCCTATTTAGGAAGCTTACAAGCCAAGCGCGCCAGTCAGCGTGAGTATCTGGCCAAGCTGGACAACCAGCTGTCTAACCGGTCTTTCGTGAAATCAGCACCCAAAGCGGTGATTGCCGACACCAAAGACCGGCTGGAGCAAGCCAGGGGGGTCTTGGCGAAACTGGATGAGCAGATTAGGGTCATCGAGCAAGCTTAATTACCCGCGTCATGCCTCTTCATCGCCTAATTGCCCGAGAACACCTTCTTCGTTACTTTTTGGCAGCTCGACTCACGCAGCGCTGAATAAAAGAGAACCAAGCCTTTGCCCCTACCATCCCCGAGTATTGGAGCTAACCCCAAACAGCCAGACCGGAAAAGGCCGAAACAGGCCGAGGACTGTTTGAGCCCCGATACAATCGGAGCGAGTTCCGCAGGCCCGGCCTTTTACGGACTGGGTGGCTTGGAGTTAGCGACCTACTCGGCCGATTTTGGTTACTTTTGACGGTGCAAAAGTGACGAAAGAGCGGATTACGGGGGAGTTAGGAGGAGTAGCGGTGGGACCGCTGCGAAGGAGGTTGGGTCGAAGGGTTAACTATAACCAAAACCCCCTTTAACTTTTGGTGCTAGAATAAGCGTAATGGCCGCAATCTCAGACCGCCTCAAGTTCAAACTCCTGACCGCTTTGACGCTTATACTAACGGTCTGCGTATTGACCGCAGGCATCCCACCGGCCAACAGCTACGCCAATCGGCGCTCTGCCGATCTGGTGCGCCAAGCCGATGCGGCAGCCATCAAAGACCCGCGTACGGCGGCCGTCAACTACCACATGGCCAGCTTGCTGCAGCCCTCCAACGGCGCCATCATCAACAAGCTAGCCGACGCCTACCTTAGCCTCAACCGCCCCGACCGGGCGGTTGAGGCGTTGCGGCGGCTACCGAGAGGGGAGGGGAGAGCCAAGATCGCCGATATCCAGTTCCGCTCGGGCCAATTTGAGGCCGCCATAGCCACACTAGAGCAAATGATGGCCGACAAGCAGACGCCCGGTCCCCTGACCGCCAAATCCCGGGCTTTGCTGGAGCTGGATAAGACCGACCAGGCCACGGCGGCCGCCCGCGAAGCCGTTTCTTACGGGTTGGGAGACGACCAGGCCGCCCTGCAGCTGGGCTTTAGCTACGCCGCCGGCGGCAAAACACTAGAGCTTGCTGCGTTAATCAGCTCTCTGAGACCTCTAGAGGCCCGCCAGACGCTCGAAAAGGCACAAGTGAGTAAAACAGCGCTCGCCCACGCCCTGTACGCCCAAGGGCTCCTACGCAGCTCACAACGCGTACTCCTAAAAACGCCTGCGCTTAACAGCGAGGGCTACCTGCTGCTGGCCAGAATTGAGCTGGCGCCGCGCCAACCAGGCCCGTCCGAGCTGGCGGCCGCCAAAGCTCACCTGATTAAGGGGCTTGCCATTGACCCGGGTAACCTCCAGCTGCACCGTCTACTAAGAGACGCCTACCGCCATTTAGACGACCAGGCAGGGGTTGATCGTGAAAGCGACTTAATCAAGCAGCTGGAAACCGGCAAGATTTAAGACAAGAACAGCCAGCCAGTGTGCAGCCCCGATGAAAAAATTAAAGCTCCTGTGCTTAATTCTAATCTGTCAGCATGTGTGCAAATCGCGCACGTGCACCGTTTTACACCCAAGGAAAGGAGGCGCACCAATTACTAGCTGGGTGGGGCAGGGGAGCTAAGCTAGCTCCGACCTAATCTTCGTTAAGATACGGCCCATCTGATTTTGACCTTGACCATCCGGCCCGATGCCCCAAAAGCTGTCCCACGGCGAGTTCTCGATGATCGTTTTGTTGCCGGTCTTGAGCAGACAGTCATGTACGTCCTGATTTTGAGCTGCTTTAGCCGTCACTATCTCGGTCATAATATCGACCTTAACGCTCTGCCAGTCCGGCCGGCGGCTGCCCCGATGCACCCGCTCAATCTGCACGGTCGCCCAAGGGCTTGGCGCCAGTAAAATCTGCTCTGCTACCTGGGGTTCAGCGTCAGAAAACTTACGGTAATGAAAAGCGTGCTCGACGGTAGGGAAGTTTTTACCCCACAGTTTTACCTGATGTGCCGACCAGTTGTTTAATGGCTCGAAAGCTGAGGTAAAGAAATAGACCGCTGTATCGGTTTCGTAGTTCAGATTTTGATCGCCGTCTGGATACATAATAACGATGGCGGAGAGGGAGAGATTCGAACTCTCGCTGGAGCTTGCGCCCCACTACAGGTTTAGCAAACCCGCCCCTTCAGCCACTTGGGTACCTCTCCACGCCTGCGTGCCGTAACGCCACTGCGGCGTGCAGGCACGCCGCAGCGCGACTCCAGCTTACTAAATCACATGCGATTTATCCAGCTTTCGCCGCGCCGCTTGCTTTTTTATAGTGCCTGACAATGCTTAATCAGACGTTTTTAGTGCAGCATCTCCCGCAGATCCTCGGGCAGTTGGCTTTGAATGTCCCTGATCTCGCCTTCCGACACAGCTTCTTTGAGCGTCAGCCACACCGCGTGCATCTGCTTTTTGGCTCGGGCGGAGTCGATGTTTTGCCTTTGGGCAATCCGCTCCAGAAACTCCTCGCCGCTCATTTTAACCATTTCGCCGGCGGCCGGCTCGCACATATCAACCATTTCCTGCGGCAGCTGGCTGCACAGGTCCTTCAGCTCCTGGCTGGTTAGCCGCGACGACAGCGTCTCCATAAACACTTGCGTGGCCTGCTCGCACTCACTATCGGAAAACCCGGAATTGGCTTGGACTTTTTTGATGAACTCCCTGTACTGCATAACACCTCCTCTTACTTCTCTATTACCATAGGTTAGCAAAAGACAGCCGGGGAGTATTGATGCAAAATAACAAGCAAATAGCCCGATTTTACCGGTATTTTGGTAACGCCAGCTCCTTCCGGCTATAGCACGGCAGTACGATCCGCTCGATAAACCGCTCCACCAGGTGGTCGGTCCAGGGCGACTCCTTGGCGTTGTTTATGATCAGGTCAAACACCAGCGGATCGGCGGCGTAGGACTCTCGGTAGTGAATAACGCGCTCGACCAGACCGGTTTTATCCAGTTCGGGGTGAAACTGCAGCGCGTACTGGGACGAACCCGGCCAGGTAAAGGCCTGCATCGAGGTTTTATCGCTTTTAACCAGGTTAACCGCTCCCGGAGGCAGCGCAGCGATGCGTTCGTGGTGGCCGATTTGAGCCAGAAAGGCGGATGGAAAGTCGCGAAACAGCGGGTCGGCGTCAGCCTCTGGCGTTTTGTACATCAGGTAGGTACCGGTTTCTTCCGTCTCGGGATCGGTGATCACCTTTCCGCCCAGCACGTGGGCCATAAACTGGGCGCCCCAGCAAGAACCCAGCACCGGTAGGTCGTCTAGACGGCACTTTTGTAGCATGTCGGTTAAAACCCGCGTAAACGGCAGCTCGTCAAGCACCGAATAATCACCGCTGCCGCCGATAAACAGCAGCTGCTTGCCGTCTAAATGCGCCATCTCGAGCGGCTCTTCCAGCCCGTTGACGCGCGTTACCTGCTGCGGCCGCAACCGTCCCGAGCGCAACAGCCCCCGGTACTCATGGTCGCGCATCACCGGATCTTTACGCAGCTGCACCAGCAGCACTTTGATATCTGATAAACCCATAATGGTAAAATATTATCATCCGATCTAGCGGCTCATCAAACCGCCCGCTGCGGGCACGTAATGGCCGGCTTGGAGGGGTCGCATAGCGGCCGAGTGCACCGGTCTTGAAAACCGGAGACCTTAACGGGTCCGTGGGTTCGAATCCCACCCCCTCCGCCATTCGACAAGCTCATGGCAAGCCAGGAGATTGGAGAATGACCCTGAGCGAGCAAGGCGAGTCGAAGGGCCATGAAGTTAAAGGCTCATGAGAACCCACGTGCGCTCAGATAAGGCCAGGCTGCTTGGATTTATCGAGCACTTTGCGGAGAAGGCGTAGCCGCTATCCCACCCCCTCCGCCATTCAACAAGCCAGAATAAAGAGCCCCGGTAGGATCACTCCCACCGGGGCTGTTGTGCAGAACCAGCTGCTTACCCCCATTCAATTGTTGCGGGGGGCTTGTCTGAGATGCGGTAGACGACGGCGCCCACCTCATCGATTTCGTTTGTCAGGCGCTTAGACGCCAGCCGCAAAAACTCGAACGGCAGCTCGGCCCACTGAGCGGTAAAGCCGTTAACGCTCCACACCACCCACAACGCTAGAACCAGGCCCGAGGGAGCGTCGTCACCCTTGCTGCAGGTGGTAATGGACTGCGTTACGACGGCGCCGGCCTGCCAGACCCCCTCGTACAGACCGTGACGGCGCAACTCTTCGATGAATATGCCGTCAGCCTGTCGGGCTATCAGCAACTTCTCGGCGTCTATCTCTCCCTCGATCCGCACCACCAGCCCCGGTCCCGGGAATGGATGGCGAACCATCAGCTCTTCCGGCGCACCCACGGCTCGGCCGATCTGTCGGGCCGTATCCTTCACGCAGTCGTCAAGCGGCGTCAGCTCCGGCAGGCCAAACCCAAGCCCCGTGTTGTGGTGCAGTTTGATCTGTGCCTTACGGGCACCGCTGGTGTAGCCGCCCCCACTTTCAGAGATGTCGGTGTACAGCGTTCCTTGAGCGATGAACCCGGCGCCGCAGGCGGCCGCCTCACGCTCCAGCGCCTGCTTGTAGACTCCGCGCATCGCTACACGCTTATCGTGCATGGTCTTTTTGCCCCGCAGCGCCTCTAGAAACTGGGTGCTGGCATCGGCTATTGAAAGGGTTAGCCAGTCCTGGTCTCCAAAAAAGCGCCTGACGTAGGCTTCGTCGTCGGGCCGGTCGATACCCTTGATGTAAACGGCATGGATCTGCCCCGGCACGGCAGCCCGCAACAGATACGCCAAGGCCGTGGAGTCGCTGCCGCCGGAGAGAGCCAGGAGCACTTGTTGGTCGCCGACGCGTCGCTTAATCTCTGCGACCTTGCGCTGTGCCTCGTCACCTGCCGGGTAACGATCCTGCGCGCGGCAGATTCTAAAGCAGAAGTTTTCCAACATCCGCTCACCGTCTACCGTATCCGTCACTTCCGGGTGAAACTGAACCCCCCACAGATGATCCATGCGGGCGGCTGCGATCGGCGCATGGTCGGTTCCGGCCAGCACCTCCAGCCCCTCCGCCGACTCCACTCGGTCAACGTGGCTTTGCAGTACGGCGGTGCCGTTCCCGATGCCGTCAAACAGCTCGGCTTCCGGGCTGTTTATGCTCAGTAGATGCGTACCGTACTCCCGCTTGACGGAGGGGCTGACGAACATACCACGGTGCGACGCCCAAAGCTGAAACCCCAAACAGATACCCAGCACCGGTATGCCCAGATCGAATATGTCTGTATGGAATGGCGGCACCTGAACGTGAACAGAGGCGGGCCCTCCGGAGAGAATGATCCCTTTGGGCTGCAGGCGCGCCACGTCGGCGGCGGACAAGCTGCCGGGGTCGGCCACCAGGCAGTAAACCCCCAGTCGATCCAGCGCCAGTTTGATCAGGTGATCGAACTGGCTTCCGAGCGAGAACAGCAAAAACACTTCCGAAGTACGACGCAGGCTCTGCTCCGCCTGGATTTCGGCCAGAACGGCCTCATTTACGGTTTTCAGGGTATTGATCACGTTCTCTCCTGAGAGTCGTCGGAGGTTGGGCCAGGAGCCAAGAGCTCAAGAACCCACTCGATCAACGCCATGCGCACAAACATCCCGTTACCGGCCTGGCGAAAATAGGCAGCTCTCGGATCGCTATCAACCTCAACGGTAATCTCCCCGATTCTGGGGAGTGGATGCAGCAAAACGGTATCCTGTTTCATCAGCGCCAGCTCGTCTACTCCCAATACAAACGGGTCCAAGATCTGCCCTTTGTGCCGCTCCAATTGAGTACGAGTCCAGTAGACGACGTCCGCCTCCGGCAAGGCATCCCGCAGCTCCTCCGTTTCCGAGTACGGGACTTCGTGCTCAGACAGGTGCTGCTTGATATCCTCTCCCACCGACAGTTCGCGGGGGGAGACAAAGGTTATGCGATTACCTGGGAACTTGCTTATCAGGTAGGCTAGGCTGCGCGCGGTTCGCCCTCTCGCCAGGTCGCCTCCGATGAGCAAATGGAGGTTCGATATACGCTCAAGCTCGTGCTTGATTGTGTAGAGGTCGAGCAGAGCTTGTGTCGGGTGCTGCCCGCCGCCATCACCGGCATTGATCACCGGCACGCCGCTAACCACTGCCGCCCTCTCGGCAGCCCCGTCTTCATGGTGCCGCAAGACAATTACGTCCGGGCGGTATTCGCACATCACCCGTATCGAGTCCTCCAGGGTCTCGCCCTTGGCGGACGATGAAAACTCACGGGCGTTTTCAGTGGTAACCACTTGCATGCCCAAGTGCTGCGCGGCGGCAGCAAACGACATGCGTGTCCGGGTTGACGGTTCGTAAAAGACGTTGAAGAGCATGCTACCGGCCAGCAGTTGACCCATCATACGGTGTCGGCGCGGATCATCGAAATTGGTCTGTAAATCGGCGGCGCGTTCAAACAGAAGCAACAAAAGCTCCTCATCAAACTGCTGACTCCGAAGTACGTGACGCATCCTGATCTCTTTTCTGTTGTCGAGGTACTTCCTCCTTCAAGAAGTTTGTCCGCTGAGAGAGCAAAGTCAAGCATAGGCGCTTACACTCTTAACGCCAGTCCGGCCCCGGTTTGTATTTGGCTTATGCTTGTAGGATAATGAAGGCGTGAACGACACCGATGCCCCAAACTCTGACCCCGAGGCCGCGCTAGAGCAAGCCGACGAAACCGCTTCGGAGGCGGATTACCAGCCCGGCGAGTCGGAACTTCAGGCCGAAGACAGCGCCGAGCAGGCGCCAGCGGTAGAAAGCCTCAGCTGGCAGGCCTCGGAGTTTCTGCACCATCAAAAGCCGGCCAGCTGGTACCTGCTGCTGTTCGCCGCAGTCGCGGTCTTGGTCGTGGCGGCAGCGGTCACTAAGCAGTGGTTTAGCATCGCCGTTTTTATCGCCATGGCGGCCGCGCTGGGAGTGTACGCCGGCAAGGAGCCGCGGGTAATGAGCTACCGGCTCGATGCCAGCGGCATCAGTATCGATAACAAGCATTACCCTTACAGCCAGTTCCGCTCGTTCGCGGTGTTTAACGACGTGGCCTGGCACGCTATCGACCTCGACCCGGCTCAGCGCTTTATGCCGCGCTTAACCGTCTTGTTTGAGAGCAAAGATCTCGATCAGATTATCGACATACTGTCGCAAGAGCTGCCCAGAGCCGACCGCGACCCCGACCTGGTCGAGCGCCTGACGCGCAAACTGAAGTTCTAGATAAATCCAAATTAGATAGCTAACCGAGCAAACTCTTAGTCTATGGTTTGCCCGATGTACTCAAACCTAGGCACCGCCTGTAGATCTTCGGGGCTTACCGCCTCTCCGGTAGCCGCGTTTACCGCCGCATAAAAGTCAGCGTAAGTGCGAACCGCCAGGCGCGGGCCGGCTTTTGCTTTATCCAGCTGCAAACCGATATAAACTACGCCTACCCGATGCTCGTCATTGGCGTCATGGGCCAAGCCTAGAGCTAAATACAAAGGCCCCTTGTAGTGGCGGTAGATGCCGGCTTTAAATTCCGGGTACTTTTCTGTCATTAGCGCCCCTGTATTTGCCCTGTAAGCCGCTCCAGATATTTCGAGGCGTCCGGATGGCCCTCGTGGGGAGCCCATGGGGCAAAGTTTTTATGAGTGTCGGGGTTGTAGTGGCCCTCGATAATCTCGATGAAGCTGGAGCTGTCACTCAGCACAACGATGTTGTGCCAGGTTCCAGCGGGAACTTCGGCCAAGACGCAATCTTCGCCAATTAAGCTACTTTCTTGTAGGTTGCCATGATCATCAAAAGTATTAACGGCCACCTTGCCGCCCAGAATAATAAACAACTCCAGCTTGTCGGTATGTATGTGAGGCGTGACATAGGTGCCTCGGTTTGCCACCTGCAGCATGCGCTGGAGATAGTCGTCCGGTTCGTGCAAGTTGTAGTTCGCTCGCTGGCGGGGGCTGGCGTCAGCCTTAATCTTTGTCGCTGACAAAATATCATCATTAACTATGTTCATGGCGACTCCTACTCTTTTACCACAACAAGTTACAGCGGCCACTCGCCCTGCTGGCTCAGGCTCTTCAATCTCCTGGCTTGCCATGAGCTTGTCGAATGGCGGAGAGGGTGGGATTCGAACCCACGATACCCTTGCGGGCATACCGCTTTTCGAGAGCGGCGCCTTCAGCCACTCGGCCACCTCTCCTGACTGTACAACTCTTCTTCCAGTCCCCGCCAAACAGCACTGGGTGCGGATTGCCTAGTTTCCCCTGACTACTCACTACTGTCTACTGACTACATTCCCAATGGTGCGCTCGGCAGGATTCGAACCTGCGACCCCCAGCACCGCAAGCTGATGCTCTATCCACTGAGCTACGAGCGCTCGTCCAAACCGGGCTCCAGCCTTCGCGTGCCGGCTTGAGGCCGATTGGCGGTAATTGACGCAAGTTAGATTACCATAAACTAAGCCGCCGAGGAATGACCTTCTGCCGCCTGCTCTCTCCTCACTACTGACTACTCACTCCTCGTTACTCGTTTTAATGCTTGGCGATGGCCGTGCCCCAAACATGTTTGGCGCCGGCACCCTTGAGCGCCTTGGCGCATTCGGCCATGGTGGCACCGGTAGTGACGACGTCGTCTACCAACAGAATGCGGGTGTCTTGAATTAGGTACGGGCGGCGCGGCTCAAACGCCCCCTGCACCTGCTTGAGGCGCTGTTGGCGGCTAGTGCCGACCTGGTGAGCATTGCCGGTACGGATCAATAGGTCGGCATAAGGTAGATTAAGCGACTTCGCCACCGCTTTAGCCACCAGCTGGGCCTGGTTGTACCCGCGCTGACGGTAGCGGCCGGCCGAAGCCGGGGTGCTGGTGACCACATCGATAGCCAGGTCTTTCAGCAAAGGGGTTATCAAAGCGGCCGCCAGGCCGGCGGCAGACGCAGCCCGCTGGTACTTGAGCGCCCCGATCAGCGCCTTCACCGCGCCTTCGTAATGCGACGCCACCGTCACGCCGGACAGCTTGGTCGAGGGCCGGCAGCTGAGGCAGGTGCGGCCGCCCGGGCTCAGGCGGTTGCAGCGGTAGCAGGTCGGGCGTTTGGTGATAATGATGCCCGGCAAACAGGCGCGGCAAACCAGCCCGCCCTCCCGTCCGCAGCCAAGACACTCCAGCGGCGCGACAAACTCTATTAGCTGTTGGATCAGTTTCATAAGTGTTTTTTAATTTCTGGTATACTCGGCCCAGCAACTTTCCGCCAATTATTCGCGGTTAGCATTAAGCGTAAGCTTATGCTTCTTGCTTTTAACCGAGACGTCTGGATATAATAGGGAAAAGGGTATTATAAAGCAACCGGAGCGGGCGGGGTAGCATAAGTAACGGAGGTCAGTATGGCAGGCAAGAAGGTTTCTGCTAACCAAGAAGACATTTTGCAGGATGAGTTTTTAGACAGCACCCCTAGCGAGGGCGGCGAGGACTGGATGGGCGAGGAGCTGGAGGGTCAGCTGGCGGTTGACGTCTACCAGACCAAGGACAGCGTCGTCATCAAGGCCCCAATCGCCGGGGTCAAGGCCGACGACATCGACATCAGCGTATCCGAAGACGTGGTGACCTTAAGAGGGGAGCGCGTCGAAGAAAAAGAGGTCGACCGCGAACACTACTACGTGCAGGAGTGCTACTGGGGCTCGTTTTCACGCTCGGTCATTTTGCCCACCTCCACCATCGCCGAAAAAGCCAACGCCAGTCTAAAAGACGGCGTCTTAACAGTCTCTATCCCCAAGGTTGCCCAGGACAAGGTCAAAAAGATCAAGGTAAAGCCCGAGTAGAGCTGTCCGAAAGAAGCCGAAGCCTTAAACCGGAATAAACATTCTTCGACCACAAAACGCCCGCCTACTCTGCGGGCGTTTTGTTTGGGCGACCTTCCATCGGGCAAAATGAGTCTTGACAGTTCGGTTTTAGTTCGGTTACAATGGAGGCGATTAACAAATATCGAGCTTCGAGCCGTTAACTCGAACTGCGAACTAAAAGGAGGGCGACATGTCCTGGAGCGAAGACGATTTAAACCAACTTAAAGTGGTTATCAGCGAGGTGGTCGAGGCTAAGCTCGGCCCGGTGCAAGAGAGCGTTGAGGTGGTCAAGACCATCGCCAAAGACTCCACCTTCCGTCTGGCCAAGATCGAGCACGCCACCAGCGACCAACTGGCCGGCTCGGCCCAATAGTTGGGAGCCAATGACCTAGGCTAGTGAACCTCTCTGTCCACCAGTAACACAGAGGATCCGCAGAGAACAATCGGTAGCCTTGACTAATGTGCCCGGACGTGTTATGTTGAGAGAATTCTTAGGCTGCCTCTTTGACATCCGTTACTTCGGGCCGGGCGAGTTGCGTGCTGGTTAGCGCTCAGTTCGCCCGGCCGGAAAGCCCGACAAGGCAGGAGGACCACATGCTGAAGGAGTTCGAGTACCGAGCCATCCAGTGCGATCACGACGGCGCCAACCGCCGCGTACTTGTCCAAGCGCAAACTTTGGCGGCCGACATCAATGAACTCAGAATGAGAGATCCTGAGGAAATCGAAATCAAGCCGGCATACTCGCTGTTTGACGCTATCACCATGGCCGATGCCGATGTCCGACATGGGTACCCCGAAACGGTTTTCGTACTGGAAGCACGAGAAGTCAAAGAAAGCCGCCGCGGCCCCTGGCGCGAGCTGTGGCGGCTAGAGGCCAGTGAGTACTTCGCGCAACTGGATATGGAGTAGCTGGAGCCGATTTCGATCTGCAGGCGGTGGGATAGATGTAACATCTACCCACCGCCCGTAACACCTAGCCAACTAAACACACGCTTATGCTTTGAGATTAGCGGCAAGTCTGTTAGACTACTCAACTGTAATGCTAACTACCGACGTCAAATCAAAGATTATCTCCCAGCTGCAGGGACACAACAAAGACACCGGTTCGCCCGAGGTGCAGGTGGCTATTTTTACCGAGCAGATCAAGGTGCTGACCGACCACCTGAAAACCCACAAAAAGGACCACCACTCCCGGCGGGGACTACTGATGATGGTGAGTAAGCGCCGCAGCTTGCTCGGCTACCTGAGTAAGCGCGACCACGAGCGCTACCAGGCGCTGATTAAAAAGTTAGGTTTGCGCCGCTAACCCTTGACGATTGACCTTTGACATTTGACAACCAAACCCAGTTGTCAGGTGTTAAATGTTAAACATAAACGTAGCTGTAGGTGACGGAGCTTTGGGATTAAATTTTTAATCTCTTGTCCCCGACACTTACGTTGCGGCAAGTAAGGAGAGTATGCAGCCAGACATTATCCACCCTTTCGGTGGGAAAACGCAGACGTTTGAGACCGAGTTTTGCGGTAAAACGTTAACGGTTGAGACCGGCAAGATGGCCTTTTTGGCCGACAGCGCCGTGACGGTGCGCTACGGCGACACGGTGGTACTGGGTACCGCCGTCGTCTCCAACAGCGCGCGTGACGGCATCGATTTTTTCCCGCTCCTAATCGATTACGAAGAGCGCATGTACGCCGCCGGCAAGATCTCCGGGTCGCGCTTCATTAAGCGCGAAGGCCGGGCGTCGGAACACGCCACCCTGTCCGCCCGCCTGATCGACCGGCCGATCCGGCCGTTGTTTCCCAAAGGTTACCGCAACGACGTCCAGGGCATCGCCACCGTCATCTCGGCCGACCTGGTTTACGCCCCCGACATCATCGCCATGACCGCGATTTCGACCGCCCTCATGACTAGCGGGGCGCCGTTCGAGGGCCCTGTGGCCGGCGTGCGCATTGGGCTGATCGACGGCAAGCTGGTGGCCTTCCCGACCACCGAGCAAATGGCCAGCAGCAAACTGGACCTAACGGTGGCCGGCACCAAGGATGCCATCATGATGGTTGAAGCGGGCGCCAACGAGGTTGACGAAGACACCATGATCCGGGCCATCGAAACGGCGCACCGCGAGATCCAGCCGCTCATTAAGCTGCAAGAAGAGATGGTGCGCAAGCTGGGGGTTAAGCCGAAAGAGTATGAGCTTGACGCGCCGGCCAAGGACCTGGTCAAGACGCTGGACGATTACTTGAAAGACAAACTGGGGCCGGCGGTGCGGCACGAAAGCCAGTACCAGCGCCACGACGCCATCCGCAACCTGGAGCGCGAGGTGCACGAGCGGTTCGGTGAAGATTATGCGCACAACCAGATCGAGATGGCCTTCCGCCAGGTGATCGACTACGAGGTGCGCCGAGCGATTTTAAAAGAAGGCCACCGCCCCGACAACCGGCAAAGCACCGACATCCGCCCGATCAGCTCGCAGGTCGGCCTGCTGCCCCGCACCCACGGTTCGGCCCTGTTTACCCGCGGCACCACCCAGGTGCTCAACGTCACCACGCTGGCCTCTACTAGCTACGCCCAGCTGATCGACACCATGGAGGAAGACACCACCAAGCGCTACATGCACCACTACAACTTCCCCCCGTACTCGGTCGGCGAGACCAAGCCGATGCGTTCACCGGGCCGCCGCGAGATCGGCCACGGGGCGCTGGCCGAACGGGCGCTGCTGCCGATGATCCCGACCGTGGAGGATTTCCCCTACACCATCCGCACCGTCTCGGAGGCTGTCGCCTCTAACGGCTCAACCTCGATGGCCAGCGTTTGCGGTTCGACCCTGAGTTTGATGGATGCCGGCGTGCCGCTGCGCAAGCCGGTGGCCGGCATCGCCATGGGGCTGGTAACCGACGGCGAAAAGTTCGTTATTTTATCCGACATCGCCGGGGCGGAGGACTTTGCCGGCGACATGGACTTTAAGGTGGCCGGCACCGATGACGGCATCACCGCCCTGCAGATGGACATTAAGGTTAAGGGTATTACCTCCGAGATCATGAAACAGGCCTTGGACCAGGCCAAGCAGGGTCGGGCGCACATCATGGCCAAAATGCTGGCGGTGATCGATCGGCCGCGGCCGGAGCTGGCCGCCCACGCACCGCGCATCTCCAAGCTGATGATCAACCCCGAAAAGATCCGCGACGTCATCGGCAAGGGCGGCGAGATGATCAACAAGATCATCGCCGAAACCGGCGTCGAGATCGATATCGAAGACTCCGGGCTGGTCATGATCGCCTCCACCAGCGGTGAGGCGGCCCAGGCCGCCATCGACTGGATCAAAACCTTAACGGAGGACCCCGAAGTGGGCAAGATCTATACCGGCGAGGTGGTCAAGATCATGGAGTTCGGGGCCTTCGTCAACATCATGCCCGGACGCGACGGCCTGGTCCACATCTCGCGCCTGGCTGACGGCCGGGTAGAAAAGGTCGAGGACGTCGTTAAGCTGGGTGATAAGATAAAGGTGAAGCTAATAGAGGTCGACTCGCAAGGGCGGCTCAACTTAAGCAAGAAAGCGGCGCAGGAGTCTGAAGCGGGCAAACGCTAAACCCCGGCAGGCGGCCCTAAGGGATGCGTCCTTAAACCAACGACAAACACCAAAATAGCTTTAAACATCGGGTGGGTATGGCCTTTGTTTTAGAAAGTTAGGGGTTAGGGTTTAGAGATTAGCGTTTGTATGGCAAGCAATGGATAAAACCGCCGCTTTGCGGCAGGTGGCCGAGCGCATCGCAACCGACGGCGTCTGCCCCCAACTGCGCGTCGGAGCCACCCAGCTGGTACCCGGCGAGGGTGGCTCCGACGCCGCGGTGATGTTTATCGGGGAGGCGCCGGGCGCCCACGAGGACAAGCAGGGGAAGCCGTTTGTGGGTGCCGCCGGCAAGTTTTTAAACGAGATGCTGGCCGGGATCGGGCTGGACCGCCAAAACGTCTACATCACAAACATCGTTAAGTACCGCCCGCCCGCCAACCGTGACCCGCTGCCGGAGGAGATCAAAGCGTTCATGCCGTATCTGCAGCAGCAGATCAACATCATCAAGCCCAAGCTGATCGTCTTTTTAGGCCGGCACGCCATGAACGTGTTTTTGCCGGAGCTGAAGATCAGCCAGGCACACGGACGCGCCCTGCGTAAAAACGGCCAGGTTTATCTGCCGCTGTTCCACCCGGCCGCCGCCTTGTACAACGGCGGCATGCGCCAAACGCTGATCGACGACTTTAACCGCATACCTCTTATCCTGCAAAAGATCGCTGATGAGCCGAACCCCGAACAAAAGCAATTATTTAAGTAAGTAACGGTCCCGCCGTCGGCGTGACCAGAAGTAAAGGAAACATGGACAACAATCCAAACCAGAGGCCCCAAAATCAGGGCTCGAACAACCGCCGCCAACCCAACCAAAACCTAAAACCGGGGGGCGAGAGCGCCAGCCGGCCCGCCCCGGGCGGCAGCAACAGCCAACCGCCGCGCCGTGATGGCCGGCCGGACCCGGCCGGCCAAAACCGGCCAAACCGGCCCGGCGGCGGCCAGAAGCCGCGCGGCTCAAACCAGACACCCAGGGGGACCCGCCACCGTGGTCCGGCCCAGCGGCCGTTGCCGGCCGCCGACGCGGTACCGATCAACCGGTCGATCTACAACGGCGGCGGGGGAGAACCCGCGCAGGCCGGGGCTCGCCTGGCCAACATTGTCACCCGCCAACCCAAGCTAAAGATCATTCCGCTGGGCGGAATGGGCGAGATCGGCAAAAACATGATGGCGATCGAGTACGAAAACGACATTATCGTCATCGACATGGGCTTTATGTTCCCGACCGACGACCAGCCGGGTATCGATTACGTCATCCCGGTGACCACCTACCTAGAGAAGAACAAGCATAAAATCCGCGGACACATTCTGACCCACGCCCACGAGGACCACATGGGGGGAATTCCCTTTGTTTTGCCCAAACTGCCCGCCCCCATCTACACCGCCCGCTTTTCGGCCGGCATGGTGGAGAAAAAGCTGGTGGAGTACCGGCTAAGTACCCAGCCCCAACTGCGCATCATGGACCCCGATAAGCACGAAAAGGTGCAGCTGGGCGCCTTTAAGGTCGAGCTGGTGCGTACCACCCACTCGATCCCCGACGCCTGCTCGATCGCCATCGATACGCCGCTGGGTAAGATCGTCCACACCGGCGACTTCCGGTTCGACCCCAACCCGATCGACAACAAACCGGCCGACCTGGTGCGCCTGAAACAGCTGGGCGACGAGGGCGTACTGCTGCTGTTAAGCGATTCAACCAGCTGCGAAAGGCTGGGGCGCACCCCCAGTGAGCGCGACATTGAGCCGTCTTTCGAAGACCTGTTCCGGCGCCAGGCCGGGCGCATCATCGTGTCGTCGTTTGCCAGCCAGATCAACCGGGTGCAGCTGGTGATCGACGCCGCCCACAAGACCGGCCGCAAGCTGGCCTTTACCGGCCGTTCGATGCTGGCCAACGTCGAGCTGGCGGTAAAACTGGGCTACCTCAAGGTGCCCCCCGGCATGATCACCCGGGTGCAGGACGCCTCCAAGCTGCCCGACAACCAGGTGGTGGTGCTGTGTACCGGATCGCAGGGCGAGGTTAACTCGGCCCTGGTGCGCATGTCGACCGGCGACCATCCCCACATCAAAATTAAGCCGGGCGACGCCGTCATCATGAGTTCAAACCCTATTCCCGGCAACGAAAAGTCGGTGGTCACCTCGGTCGACGCCCTGATGCGCGAAGGCTCCCGGGTGTACCAGCAAGCGACCCGCGAGCTGGACGACTGCGGCATCCTGCACGTTTCCGGGCACGCCTCTCGCGACGAGCTGAAGGAGATGATCAAGCTGACCCGGCCGCAGTACTTTGTGCCTCAGCACGGCGAGTTTCACCACTTGGTACGCCACGCCGAACTGGCCGTACAAAACGGCCTGCCCTCTAACAACGTGTTTGTGCTTGATAACGGCGACGTACTGGAGGTAACCGCCCAAGGGGCACGCAAGGGCGAACGGGTGCCCTCGGGCAAGATCATGATCGATGGCTCGGGCATTGGCGATGTCGAGGGCATCGTACTGCGCGACCGGCTGACCATGGCCGGCGACGGCATCTTCGTCATCGTCGGCACGGTCGACCGCCGCACCGGTAAACTGGTTTCGAGCCCCGACATCATCTCGCGCGGCTTCATCTACATGAAGGAGAACGAGGAGCTGATCAACCGGGCCCGCACCGAGATCCGCCGCGTGTTTGAGTCGCGCAGCACCCGCGAGCCGACCGACTGGGGCAAGTTCAAGCTCAAACTGCGCGACGAAATCAGCGATTTTCTTTACCAGCGCACCAAGCGCAACCCCATGGTCATCCCCGTGGTTAACGAGGTCTAACTAAAAAAGAGCCGGCGCCCTTTAGCTTAAAAACTTGCTCAAGGTTTGGGCGTTCTTGACGGCATGACCGTCGACGTCGTTGTTAAAGTAGGCGTAGAGATCTTTGCCGTCCGCCCAGCGGCGGGCCTTGTCGGCCCAGCCCTTCAGCTCATCATCGCTGTAGTTGGAGGTGTAGAGTTTGGGCGCGCCGTGAAAACGCAGGTAGACGAAGTCGGCCGTTACCTCCTCGGCCGAGGGCCAACGCTCGGAGTGGGCGATGACCAGCGCCAGGTTATAACGGCGCAACAGAGCGTAAGTTTCAGGCGTAAACCAACTTTGGTGCCGGAACTCGGCGGCATGGCGAACGCTCTTGGCCACCTCGTTTGCCGCCAGAACCCGGCAAAACCGCTCCAGCTTATCTTGGTCCGCCCGCAGGTGCGGCGGCAGCTGCCACAACACCACACCAAGCTTGCCGCCCAGCGCCTCGGCCCGCTCAAAGTAGTTGCCGACCGCTTCGGCGGTGTCGGTCAGCTGGCGGGTCTGGGTAATGTAGCGGCTGCCCTTGATGGCAAAGCAAAAGTTATCCGGCGTGCGCTCCCGCCAGGCGGCGTAGGTCGACTTGTTGGGCAAGCGGTAAAAAGTGTTGTTTATCTCAACCGAGTTGTAACGGGCGGCGTAGTACTCCAGCTGCCGCCGCTGCGGCAGATCCTCAGGGTAAAAAATCTTGCTCCAGCCCTTATAGCTAAACCCGCTGGTACCGACGAAAATGTTTGGCATGGTGCCAGCATAACCCGGCTGTCTTTTGCTTGCATGCATGAGTAATTTAAGTGAGGGCAGAAACCGTTGGCGATGAGGGTGACAGATTAGAGCCACAAGCGTTATAATTAACCCATATGGCACGGCGCAAGAAAACCAAGACGGTTCCCTACATCAGCTGGAAGCCGGAACTTTCCCCGGAGGTCAGCCAGGAGATTCTGGCTATCGTGTTCTTGGCGTTGGCGGTACTGCTGATGCTGGCGACATTAAACCTGGGCGGCTCACTGGTGAGCCTGCTGTTCGACCTGTTGCGCCAGGCCTTGGGGTTCGGCGCTTACATCCTGCCGGTGATTTTGCTAATGCTCGGCGTGATGCTGTTTTTGCCGGACCGCTACGAGGTCGGGGCGGGCAACTACTTCGGTTTTAGCGGCTTTTTACTGGCTCTGGCCGGTTTGTTCCACATCGGCATCGATCCGGCCTCCGCCTTCGATCTGGCCCGCGACGGCATGGGCGGCGGATTTAGCGGTTTTGGTATCGCTAAAGGCTTACTGATGATACTGAACGTACCGGCCGGTGCCGTACTGCTGGTGGCGCTGCTTGGGATCAGCCTGATGATGGCTACCGGCACCCGCTTAAGCGACCTGTTTAGGGGGCTGGTTGGACTGGTGCGCCGCGACCGGGGCGAGGCCGAGATCACCATTAACGAGCCGATCGCCGCGGCCAACAACCGTCTGCCTATTAAGGGTACCATTGGCGGAGAGGCCGCCAGGGGCGCTAAGCCCGAAAGGGGAGAGGAGGCGCTGGTAGCCAGCCACGATCTGGACTGGGTTCCGCCAAGCTTCAGCTTGCTGCAGGAAACCACCTCCAAGCCCGACGCCGGCAACATCAAGGGTAACGCCGCCACCATCGAGCAAACGCTAGACAGTTTTGGTATCGACGTAGCCATGGGCGAGGTCAACGTCGGACCCACCGTCACCCAGTACACCTTCAAGCCGCCCAGCGGTGTCAAGCTAACCAAGATCACCGGGCTGGACCACAACCTGGCGCTCAGTCTGGCCGCCCATCCCATCCGCATCGAGGCGCCCATCCCCGGCAAGAGCGCGGTCGGCATCGAGATCCCCAACAAAACCGCCATGACGGTGCGGCTGCGCGACATTTTAACCTCGCCCGAAATCACCGCCATGAAGTCGCCCTTAACCTTCGTATTGGGCCGCGATGTGGCCGGGCAGCCGGCGGCGGCCGACCTGGCCCGCATGCCCCACATGCTGATTGCCGGCGCCACCGGCTCGGGTAAGAGCGTCATGATCAACTCGCTTCTAACCAGCCTGCTGTACCGCAACTCGCCGTCGGATCTGAAGATGATTCTGGTCGACCCCAAACGGGTGGAGCTGTCGCTGTACAACGGCATCCCGCACCTCTTAGCGCCGGTGATCGTCGAGCCCGAAAAGTGTATTTCGGCGCTTAAGTGGGCGGTGGCCGAGATGGAGCGGCGCTACAAGCTGTTCGCCGAGGTGGGCAAACGCAACATTACCGAGTACAACGCCGGCCAGCCCAAGAAAAAAGCGGGTGCTAAAGACCAGGCTTTGGAGCCAGACCAAAAGGACGCGGCGGACGAGGAGACCCTCCCGACTTACCGCGACGAAACCATGCCCTACATCGTCATCGTCATCGACGAGCTGGCCGACTTAATGGCGCTGGCGGCGGCCGATGTCGAGGCGCTGATCGTGCGGTTGGCCCAGATGGCCCGGGCCACCGGCATCCACCTGGTACTGGCCACCCAGCGCCCCAGCGTCAACGTCATTACCGGCGTGATCAAGGCCAACATCCCGGCCCGCCTGGCCTTTAGCGTGGCCTCCCAGGTCGATTCGCGCACCATTCTAGACCAGTCCGGAGCCGAGAAGCTGCTGGGCAAGGGAGACATGCTGTTTGGCAGCCCCGAGTTTATTAAACCCAAGCGCATCCAGGGCGTGTTCATGGACGAAAAAGAGACCAAGGCGGTAACCGATTACCTGCGCAGCGCCCGTCCGCCTCAGTACAACGACGAGATTCTGTCGCAGCCGGTCAAGCTGGGCGGCGGGCGCGGCGGCATGGATGACTTCGGCGAGCCCGATGACGACCTGTTTAACGAGGCGGCCGAAACGGTCATCCGCAGCGGCAAGGCCTCGGCCTCGCTGTTGCAGCGGCGCCTGCGCGTCGGCTACGCCCGGGCGGCCCGGCTGTTGGATCTGCTAGAGGAGCGGGGAGTGATCGGACCGGCCGACGGCGCCCGTCCGCGCGACGTACTGGTGGCCAGCGTCAGCGATGTGGGCGGCGGCGACGGTCAAGACGTTTAACGATTGGCATCGACGCGTCAGCCGCGTGCTGCCTTAACCGATTTAGGATTACTAGCGTATGAAAGAAGACAGCCCCAGCCTGGAACCGACCGTCGCTCAGACGCTCAAAAAGCGCCGCACCGGCCTGCGGCTGAGCTTGGCGCAGGTGGAGCTGGCCACTAAAATCCGCGGCAAGTACCTGGTCAAGCTGGAGTCCGGCGACTACGCCGAGCTGCCCAACGACATCTACGCGCGCGGCTTTGTGGCCAAGTACGCCAACTTTTTAGGGCTTGACTCGGCGGCGGTCGTTAAGCAGTATCTGGCGGAGCGCGGCGGCCGGATTGAGGCGGCGCCGACCAAGCTGATCCGGCCGGTTCCGTCACGACGCCTCACCGTCACCCCCAAGATCATGATCGCCGGCGCTTTGCTGCTGGCGGCGGGGGCTATCGTTGCCTATCTCGGCTGGCAGTTTACGGCGCTAGCCGCCGCTCCCAGGCTGGAGATCAGTTCGCCGACCGGCGATCAAGTGATCGGCGGCAGCCTGGTGACGGTGGCCGGAGAGGCCAGCCCGGGCGCCGACGTTTTTGTCAACGACTCGCCGGTCTTAACCGACGGCAACGGCCGCTTTAGCGATAAACTGGCGTTGCAGGAGGGGATTAACACCATCGAAGTGGTCGCCAAAAACAAGCTGGGCAAGACCACCACCGTCAGCCGCAGCATTTTAGCCAAACCGCCGAAGATCGCCAACGCCCCGGTCAGCGTGCCGGCCGCTCCGTTTGATGGCATCGCCATGAGCGTGACGATTAAGGAGGCTGCCACCTGGCTGACGGTCAAGGTAGACGGCAAGGAAACCCGCTTAACGATGCTGCCGGGTACCAGCCAGCTGTTTCGGGGGGAACGCGAAATTAAGCTAACGACCGGTAACGCCGGTGCTACCAGCCTGGTCATCACCAACAAGGTGGTGGCAAACAAGAGCCTAAGTCCGCTGGGCCAAGACGGCGAGATCAAACGCAACCTGGAGTTCGCCAAAGACACCAACTTCCCCGAAGCTCCCGCCAACCGGTAGCCCGATGACGCGTAATTTGCCATTTCAGGTTCAAAGCTTAAAATAGCCTTATGGCCAAGGACTTCTCATTCGATGTTGTCAGCGACTACGATGTCGCCGAGATGACCAACGCGGTCGACCAGGCTCAGCGCGAGCTGGTGACCCGCTACGACTTTAAAGGCACCGCCGCCAAGCTGGAGTTTGTCTCCAAAGACAAAGAGGGCGTATTAATCGAAGGCGACTCGCGCAACCAGCTCAACTCGGTGGTTGACGTACTGCAAAGTAAGCTGATCAAGCGCGGGGTTTCGATCAAGGTGCTGGACCTGTCGAGCGAGCCCGTGCAGGGCGGCAGCCAGATGCGCTGGACGGTTAAGTTTAAGAAGGGGCTGGATCAGGACAAGGCCAAAAAGATCACCAAACTGATCCGCGACTCTTACCCCAAGGTCAAAACCCAGATCCAGGGCGACGCCGTACGGGTGACCGGCGCCAGCAAAGACGACCTGCAGGCGGTGATGGCGCTGTTGAAGCAGCAGGAGTTCGATTTCCCGCTGGAGTTTACCAACTACCGCTAACGCCTCCGCTGCCGCAGATGATTTTAATGACTTTGATTGTTTTAGCTTGACAGTTCGCTTTTTGTTCGGTAGGCTTGAGTTACGTCCTGGCGGGGAGCGCCCATCGGCGCCGAGAGGGGAGTTCGCCAGGTCGTTATAGATAAACCAAGTAAAGGAATGTACAATGTCTCAAGCAGTGTCAGAAAAGCCGGTCAAGAAAACCAAGGAGAGCCCAGACAAGCCCGTGGCAACAGAGCAAAGTAATAACGAGAACAAGTCGGAGCGGCTGCGGGCGGTTGACCTGGCCGTAGCTCAGATCGAGAAGCAGTTCGGCAAGGGTTCGATTATGCGCCTAGGCGAGGGGCATCACATCGATGTTAAAACCATCCCGACCGGCAGCTTGAGCCTCGACCTGGCGCTAGGCGGCGGCATCCCGCAAGGCCGCATTATCGAGATTTACGGACCGGAGTCGAGCGGTAAAACCACCTTGGCCTTGCACGTCGTCGCCGAAGTTCAGAAAAAAGGGGGGCTGGCCGCTTTTGTCGATGCCGAGCACGCCATGGACCCGGAGTATGCCGCCAAAATCGGCGTTAACCTGGATGATCTGCTGATCTCGCAGCCGGACACCGGTGAGCAGGCGCTGGAGATCACCGAAACGCTGGTGCGCTCAAGCGCCGTCGAGGTGGTGGTGGTTGACTCGGTGGCGGCACTGGTACCACGGGCCGAGATTGAGGGCGAGATGGGCGATTCGCACATGGGGCTGCAGGCGCGGCTGATGTCTCAGGCCCTGCGCAAGCTAACCGGCGTGATCAGCAAAAGCAACACCACCGTCATCTTCTTAAACCAGCTACGCATGAAGATCGGTGTCATGTTCGGCAACCCGGAAACCACCGCCGGCGGCCAGGCGCTGAAGTACTACTCCTCGGTGCGGCTCGACATTCGCCGCAGCGAGCAAATCAAAGACGGCGACCGCGTCATGGGTAACCACGTCAAGGTGAAGGTAGTCAAAAACAAGGTGGCGGCACCGTTTCGGGTAGCCGAGTTTGACATCATGTACAACCAGGGCATCTCCACCGCCGGCGATATTCTGGATCTGGCCGTCAAGCACGAGCTGGTCAAAAAAAGCGGCGCCTGGTATGAGTACCAAGACGAAAAGATGGGCCAGGGGCGCGAAGCGGCTAAGCAGTTTCTGACTGATCACCCCAAGGCGATGGGCGAGCTAGAGCAAGCCATCCGCAAAGTAGCAACCTAAAGAGAGTCCCTGCAGGGTGAGCGCGAGATGCCGGTTGTAACCAAGATCCAGCAGCAGCAAAAGCGGCCCGGTCGCTACTCGGTCTTTGTAGACGATCGCTTTGCCGTCGGGCTATCGGCCAACGATCTGCTGGCTTCCGGGTTGCGGCGGGGCCAGGAGCTGTCGGAGGCGGAACTGGAACAGCTAAAAGCTAGGTCGCGGACAGCAAAAGCATACGAGCAGGCACTTAGCTACCTTAGCTTCCGCTCGCGCAGCAGCCGCGAGATGCGTGACCACTTAACCGGCAAGGGCCACGATCAAGCGGTGGTTGACGAGGTGGCCGCCGAGCTAGCCGCTAAAGGGCTGCTTGGTGACGTTGATTTTGCCGGAGCCTGGATTCGGGACCGCCAAAACCTCAAGCCCCGCAGTAAGCGCCGGCTGGAACAGGAGCTGCGCCAAAAAGGGCTGGCGCCCGATACGGTGGCTGGGGCGCTGGAGGCGGTTAGCCAAGAGGACGAGCGCCAGGCGCTGCGAACGGTTGCCTCAAAAAAACTGGCCCTGGCCAGGTACCGGGACCAACGCAAGTTAACGCAGTACTTAGCGGCTCAGGGGTTTGAGTACGGCATGGTCAAGCAGGTTCTGGCGGAACTTGCCGAAACGCCACCAGACCGGTGACCCGGGTGTCTTAACGCAAGACCAGGCTCCAGGCCTTCGGCCCAAAACCCGGCCTTAATCGCCCCAAGCCGCCGCAGCGGCCAACCGTTAGGAGTTGCTGGTAGCCAGCAGGCGATAGGCGAGAACGAAAGCCAGAGCCCAAAGTAAGATTACAACCACAAACACTCCTCCTTTAGCTCCACCTTATCATAAGCGGTATAACAGCTCAACCGTTTTGTGGCGTAAAATGAAAAACATCCGGCTTTTCTTTAGAATTAACTAACCGGGACCATAACGCCATGGACGGCCTGCTGCTAATCAACAAGCCTATCGGAATCACCTCGTTTGACGTCATCCGCCGGCTGCGCCGAATCACCGCCCCCGGCAAGATCAAAATCGGTCATGCCGGAACGCTCGACCCGCTGGCGACCGGCCTGATGCTCATGCTGTTTGGGGCGGCCTGCAAGCAGGCCGGCCGGCTGAGCAAGCTCGATAAAACCTACCGGGCCGAGCTGACGCTCGGGGCCGGCAGCTCTACCGGCGACGCCGAAGGGGAGAAAACGGCGGTCAGCCCGCGCCGGCCAGCGATCGAAGAGATAGAACGGACGCTGCGGCGCTTCACTGGTCAAATTACCCAAACCCCGCCAATCTACTCGGCCATTAAAATTAAGGGCCGGGAGGCCTACAAGCTGGCGCGCAAGGGCCAAACGCCAAAGATCCCAAGCCGTACCGTCACCGTCTACAGCCTGGTCCTAACCAGTTACGAGTATCCCACCCTAACGCTCGAAGCTGCCGTTTCCAGTGGTACCTACATCCGCACCCTGGCCCAGGACATCGGCCAGCGGCTCAGCACCGGCGCCTATTTGAGCGGCCTGGTGCGCACGCGGGTAGGCCCGTATGAGCTCGCGCAGGCGGTTGAGCTAGAAGGGGCTACAAGCCAAACGGTGGCGTCGGCGTTGCTGCCCGTTTCAACTTAGTCACGTTTGTGACATAAAAACGGCCGCTCAAGGCGGCCGTTTCTAGCGCTAAGGCGGTTACGGGTTGTTTAAGGGAGGTGCGGCCTGGAACCGTTCGATGACAAAGTTGACCAGCGCAAAAGCTAAGATGGCCACAATGATACCGATGATAGCGTACAAAATGGTGTCCTTGGCGCTCTTGACGCCGCCCGGATCGCCGCCCGACAAAACGTAGCGCAAGCCGCCAATGATCAGCACGATCACCGCGATGGCGCCGACCAAAAAGATCAAGGTGTTGGCCACGGTTCTAAACACGTTGGGCAGACTCTCGGTGGCTCCATCCGGCCGTGAGGCCGAAACGCCCTCTTGTAGTGTGCTGGGAACCTCGGCATAAGCGCGGTGCGCCCAAACGCTGACGACGGCGCTGGCCCCAGCCCCCCAAACCGCCAGTTTCTTCATAACTGCTTTCATTTGCGTAACTTTGCCTCCTTATATCCGATCTGTTAGCTTGATCATAGCATAAAAGAACAAAAAAGCTAATGCTTTGTAGCAAAGCCTCTAAAACCCCCCATTACTGCACATCCATCCGCCGTTAGGCGGCACCAAGCCCTTCACTCTCAGCCCCCTCTTCGCAGCGCTCCTCTTCGTTACTTTTTGTCAGCAAAAAGTAACCAAAAACTGCCAAGCCGGCTTATCAGCTAGAAACACCTCCAGCTACCGTTAAGCTGTCGGCCTGCGGAACTCGCTCCGATTTCATCGGGGCTCAAACAGTCCTCGGCCAGTTTACAACAATACCTAGATAAAGCTTAACGCTAGCTTCCGGCTTTCTGGCTGCTGGCAAGGCTTGGGGTTGGTTGGGGCGGTCAGGGATAGGAAAAGGACTCCCCCGATCTACGATCTACTAATCCCGAACCCCGAATCCCTTCTTACCATCCCCGAGTATTGGAGCGAACCCCAAACAGCCGGACCGCCAGCGGCGGATAAAGCCGAGGACTGTTTGAGTGAGCCTAAAGGCGAGCGAGTTCCGCAGGCCCGCCGGTGG
>JAHWKN010000006.1:28806-39384 GCA_019347875.1 Candidatus Parcubacteria bacterium | reverse complement strand
ATTGCCCCGAGCCATCACGGCGTATGCTGGCTTTACCCTCTATCTTTTTATATATGTAACTGCGCCGCTTACTGTTTGGGCACGCCCACAGGGAGGACGAGTTCCGCAGGCCCTCAGCTTAACGGTAGCTGGAGGTGTTTCTAGCTGATGAGCCGGCTTGGCAGTTTTTTGGTTACTTTTTGCTGTCAAAAAGTAACGAGAAGGAGGTAGATAGGAGGATTAGGAGGGGTAGAGGTAGGACCCGCCGGGAAGAGGGGTTGGGTGCGAAGAAGATCAGGAAGATGCGAGGGACGTTACTTTAAGTGCTGGTCAAAAAACGCCAGCGTGCGCTGCAAGAACAGCGGCCGGGCTGGTCCGGTAAAGTTGTGATCGCCGCCTTCATACACGTAGTACTGGTGCGGCTTACCCGCTTGCACGAGCGCCGCCGCCAAGCTGTCGGAGAACAGCTTTGGCACCGACTCGTCGTTGGTGCCGTGATGGATCTGTACCGCGCCGGTGACGCCGTCAAGGTAGTTTAGTGGCGAGGCCTGGCGCCAAAACGGGTTTTGCCCGCCGGGCTCGCCAAACCGTTCCAACAGCCGCTGCCGGACCGAGGTAACGAAGTTGGGCGGCGGCGAGGCGCTGGAGCGCCAACGGTAAACTAAGTCCTCCGGGCTGCCCACCACCCCGGCCGCGAACACGCTGGCCCGAACGTCCGCCCGGGCGGCGATTGCCCGCAAGCCGACGCTCCCGCCCATCGAGTGCCCGAGCATACCGATGGCTCTCGGATTGGCGTCGGGGTAGCGCTTGATAGAGGCGATCAGGTTTAATACGTCGTAGGTGTAGCTGGGGGAGAAGTTGCCTCCCTCGGGTTCGCCCTCAGAGCGGTCGTGGCCGCGGTAATCGGGCTTGATGACGATGTAGCCGTTTCTGGCGTAAGTAGCGATAAAGGCTTGATAATCGCCGCCCTTGGTGCGGTACTGACGCGGGGGTATGTAGCCGTGGTTTAAGACAATAACCGGCCAGCCAGCCGGCGGTTTAGCCTGCGCCGGCACGCTCATGAGGGCGTAAATCTTCAGCCCGTCGGAAGGGTAGGAAACGACGTAGTTGAGGTAACCCCCCTGGTTGCCCAGCTGTTCTTCGACTTTAATTTCACCGCCAGGGTAGCTGCGGCTGCGGATGGACTCTATTTCCAGCGGGCTGGCGGGCGGGCCGCCTGCGTCGCCGGCCGGGTTAGGGGAGGCCGCCGGGGGAGTAGACGGCTCAGCCGCCCGATCCTTAACCGCTACCGCGCCCAGCGCCGCTACCGTCAGTAAACCCAGCAGAGCCGCGGCCAGTTGCTTGCTTCGCATGCGTAGATGGCGCGGCTAGGTTTAGGCCGCCTGGCTGGGCCGGCTTTTGCTGCCGCCCTTGCGGCCGGCGTTACGGGCGCGTTCGGAGCCCTTTTGGAATGAACCGGAACTGGCGCGGCCGCCGCGCTGGCCGATCTCGGAGTAAAACTCCGGGCCGTGCTGCCGGGCGGTGGCCTGCCCGCCCTTGCGGCCGGCTTTGGCATGGGTTGCCGGATCGCCGTAAAAGCCCCGCCCGTCCCGCTTGTTTTGCTTGTTAGAGTCCTCTGCCATTGCGTGCACCTCTCCTTACTACGGTTCATAATCTACAGTCTTTTGCCGTCTCGGGCATTAGTCAGGCTTCCAAAGATAGGCGCAAGCCAGCGGGTGAATTAGGAACAGGAATCATAGCCGCTGGAAGGTGCGGTTAATTCGCTTGTCCTGCTTTTGTGAAATTAACTAATGCATAGCGCCCGGCCGATACTTCATGATTTAAGCTAGCATTATTAGTAAAACGTAAGGAGTAAACGCATGGCAACGGTTATCAACAATTCCGGCGAGGATCGACCCGGTGGCAGTAAAGTAGGTTGGATCATCGGGGCGATTTTGCTCGTCCTGCTGCTACTGCTGCTGTTCGGCGGGCTGTTTGGCGGGGGCGGCAACGGTGGCGAGGACGCGGCGCCTGCGATTGAGCAAAACGGCCCGATACCTGGAGGCGGCGAGCCGGCACCCGGAGGCGGCGAGACGTCTCCCGTACCGGCCCAGTAAACGGGGTGCGGTAACGCCGCTTTGAAAGCTTTTGCTCGGCACGCTTATTACAAACCGCTTGTTTTTGTTATAATGCGGGTAATGGGCAAACGCTTAAAAAGCTACAGCATAGAGAGTGACGGCACGGTGATTTTAAAGCTGCATGACGGCAGCAGTCACCGCGCCTCCGAGGACCAGCTGGCGCAGTACCTGAGCGGCCCGGATTTGACTAAGGTCCTCCGGGCCGTGCGGCTGCGCCGCAAGTTTATTAACACGCTGCCGCCTTGGGTCAAGGTGCTGGTGCCGATTACGGCCATGATGATGTTGGTTGCTACCACCACCCAGGTGGCGGGGGTGTTTCAGCGGCGCCCGCACCAGCCAGTACCGCCGCCAACGAGCGCTGCGCAGGCCGTGCCGGCTCAGCCGCCCGCCACGCTGCCGCAGGGTTCCGGCCAGGGCTCACCTAATCACGGGGCGGCTCTTTCTCGCGGTAACGCTGCCGCTCCTCGGCCGGCGGCTCCTGCTTCTAACCAGAAAAAAGCTCCGCCGCCAAGCAGCCGCCAACCCCTGGTGGAGGGCCGGCTGAACATCCCGGGCGGCTCCCAGAGCCCGGAAACCATTAAGCTCAAACTGCGCTTACCGGGTTTGTAATGCGGCGCTAAACGGTCTTTTCGCCGCGTCGCTCGGTACTGCTCTTTTGTTTGCCTCAAGTTAAGGGTTTCGTTAAGATAACCAAGGCGGTAACTGTTACCGTCTTTTTCGTACCCGCACATTGACACTCAGGTAATTTTTGGGATGTGCGCGAGTAAAAGCAAGATGCAGCTGTTTGCAGCCGTCTTGACGACGGCCTGAACCAAGGAGTGTAACCTTGACAGTTCATGCCAACTGGATTGAGTGTAATCAGGCTTTATCGCAGTCACAGTATGTCTGCCGGTGCGGCTGGCGAAGCTCAGTTAGAGGTGAGGGATGGTATCCCGATATCGCACAGGCCTGGGAAGATCATCTCGTCAAAGTTCGTGCCCGGCTAGACGGTAAGTTAGCCCGGCTGGCGGATCTGCTGTTCGACATTGCCGCCATCCAGTTCGGAGCTTTTAGGCTGAAGCTGCACGAAACCCAGCCGGATGCGCCGTTATCGCCGATCTTTCTCAATCTGCGGACCCCGGACAATCCCAAGCCCGGTCCGCTGACGCCGCCAGTCCTTGCGCTGATAGGCGAGGTGCTTGACGTGCATTTGCTCGAGTCCGGCATCAGCTATTTCAGGCGAGTCACCGGTCTTCCGAAAGCCGGCGACCCCTTGGCTGACGCGCTGATGGCTCGGTTGCTCTCGCGTTCGTGGCCGGTAACGCAGCTGCGACTCGGCAAGCAGGAGTCGGGCGGTAAGCGCCAAATTACCGGGGTTGAGGAGGGTGATTTTGAGGAGGGGGATACGGTTCTGCTCATCGATGACCTCATCACCCAGGCCGACAGCAAGCTCGAGGCCATTACAGCCTTGGAGGCACAGGGCCTGGTAGTCAAAGATGTGCTGGTACTGGTAGATCGCGGACAGGGTGGCCGTGAGCAGCTGATGACGGCCGATTATCAGTTGCACTCGGTCTACAGTTTGGACGACCTGCTCAACCACTACGTTGCCACAGGTAAGATCGATTCGTCCAAAGCGCTCGAAGTGGACGCCTATCTCAGCGCCAACGTCCTGAGGTGACAGTGCGGGTAGCCTGCTCCTTCGGCTTTCGCCGGAGGAGCAGGTAGCTCAATGTATTGTTCATGATTCTTATGTTGGCTCCAGTGTTATAATAGGTACAAAGGGAGGATAGAAAATGGCAAAAGTTCGGATTTACTCCACCGCTACCTGCGGTTACTGCAAAATGGAAAAGGCTTACCTGGATGAGCAGGGGGTAGCTTACGAAGATATTATGGTTGACCAAGACCCGGCTAGGGCCAAGGAGATGATTGAGCTGTCCGGGCAGATGGGAGTGCCGTTTACCGTTATTAGTAAAGACAACGGCACCGAGGAGCACATTCTGGGTTTTGACCAGCCTAAGCTCAACGCCGCGCTCGGCCTGGCGGCGTCCAGGTAAGTACGTTGTCTAAGTCTGCATCCAACAACGAAGCCGTGGCAACCAAAGAAGAGGTACGCGATGTTATAATCATCGGCTCCGGGCCGGCCGGGCTGACCGCGGCCATTTACGCCGCCCGCGCCAACCTGAAGCCGCTGGTAATCGAGGGCGGCGGCTCGGCTCCCGGCGGTAACCTGCCCGGGGGGCAGCTGATGCTGACTACCGAGGTGGAAAACTATCCCGGCTTCGTCCAGGGCATCATGGGGCCGGACATGATGAAAATCTTTCGGGATCAGGCCGCCCGCTTTGGCACCGAGTACACTACCGCCGAGGTGACTAAAGTAGATTTTTCGATCCGCCCCTTCAAGATCTGGATTGGCGACGACGTTCACCTGGCGCGCTCGGTCATCATATCGACCGGTGCCAAATCATTAATGCTCAATCTGCCCCGTGAAGACCGGCTGCTAGGCCACGGCCTGTCTACCTGCGCCACCTGTGACGGCTTCTTCTTTACGGGACAAGAGGTGGCGGTGGTGGGTGGCGGCGACTCGGCCATGGAGGAGGCGCTGTTTTTGACCAAGTTTGCTCGTCAGGTGACCATGATTCATCGCCGCGACGCTTTTCGCGCTTCTAAAATTATGCAACAGCGGGTACTTCGGCACCCCAAGATTCGGGTGCTGTGGAACAGCCAGGTGACCGAGCTGGTGGGCGAAAGTCAGCTAGAGGCGGTCAAGCTCCACAACAAGGAGTCGAACCGGGACTCGGTCATGAAGGTGGGCGGACTGTTTTACGCTATCGGGCACGTGCCCAACACCAGCCTGTTTAAGGGTCAGCTGGAGATGGATCCGGCCGGGTATCTCGTGACCGGGCAGGGCGCCCGTACCAACGTCGAGGGGGTGTTTGCGGCCGGTGATGTTCAGGATCACGTTTACCGACAGGCTGTCACCGCCGCCGGGTCGGGCTGCATGGCGGCGATCGATGCCGAGCGCTGGCTGGAATCGCAGCCAACCGAAAGCGTCATCGCCGGTACGCCGACCAACTGGTAGCCACAACTGCCAGTTTTGAATCTAAACCGCAAGTTATAGAGAGAATAGCAGCGGTTGGGTTTAGAGTTAGCCTCTGTTAGAATAGTTAATAACATTAATTAACTTAACATAGGCGTTACTGCGGATAGGGAACGCTCAGTGAAGCTAGGAAACATCAGAAGTTATAGAGCTCTCAAAACCAGCGTAAACACCACCACTTACGAGGCTGGCTTGGTACAGGCACGGGCGTACCGGGCCCTTAAAAATTACTTTGGCGACCACTTGGCTCCCCACGGTTTAACCATGACCGAGTGGGCTCTGCTAGGGCAGATCTACAGCCACTCGCAGGGGCTGCGGTTGTCGGAGATTTCCGAGATTTTGAGCGTGGAAGCGCCGCTGGCAACCAACTTGGTGACCAGCCTAGAGGATAAGGGTCTGGTGCGCCGCTGCCGCGACGACCGAGACCGCCGGGCTAAGCTGGTGGCCGTTAGCCCGGCCGGCCAGAGGCTGGTGCCGGAGGTTGAGCAGGAGCTGCGCCGCGCCATGAAAACGTTTCTGACCGGTATCTCGGCCGGCGAGCTGGCGGCCTACTTAAAGGTTTTACAAAAGATGGCCGCCCAAGCCCAGTAGCGGCAAAACGGCTTGAAATCACGGGAACGGTTTACTATAATATTATTTAAGTTACTTAACTAATGGAGGTAAGCGTATCAGTCGGACTGTCTCAGGTCTTTTTGGTTATACATGTTAATCAGCAGCTGAAGGCTGCGGGATTTTTAAGAGAAAGGAAGTTTAGATGGAAGAAGAATCAAGGGGGTCGTCGTTAGTCATCGCCCTGGTGGCAGCGGTTGTCGGCTTGCTAGTGGGTTTTGGCGGCGCCAAGGTGCTGGATCAAGGTAAGTCGGCCGAGGAGAAAACGACGCCCGCTACCTCTGCCGCTCCCGCCGTCGACACTAAGGCTGCCGACCTGCGGACGCTGTTGAACAATCTCGAGAGTGAGCACGTTCAGTTGGCCGTGCAGGCCACCAAGGCGGGGTATGACGGCCAGAAGAACTTCGACGCGGCCGGCAAGGCGCTGTTTGCAAACGGCGACAACATCTCGGCCGCCGTGGGCAACGTTTATGGTGACGAGGCCGCTAAAAAGTTCGATCAAATCTGGGACAGCCACTTAACCTTCTTCGTCGACTACACCTTAGCCGTCAAGAACGGTGACCAGGCCGGTATGGACAAGGCGGTTCAGAACCTGAACGGTTACGTTGAGGCCATCTCCGACTTTTTGTCCTCGGCCAACCCCAATCTGCCCAAGGCCGCCGTGGCTGAGCTGTTCACCCAGCATGTCGGGCTGCTCAAGTCCACCGTTGACGCCCATGCCTCCGGCAACTACTCCGAGTCGTTCGCCAGGCAACACGACGCGCATGTACAGGTTGGCAAAATCGCCGACGCCTTGGCCGGCGCCATCGTTAAGCAGATGCCCGAAAAGTACTAAGCAGACAAGCTAAAACGGCAGGGGTTCGGCGGGCCCCTGCCGGGCCGGCCTGTACCGAAGGGCCGGTGTCAATCTGGCACAGGTGTTGCCACTAGATCAAAAGGAGAACGTATGAAACGCGGATTTGGCCTAATTTTGATCGCAGCGGTGGTTGCGGCCATTGCCGGAGTGCTGCTGGTTAACTCCAGCCGGCCGGCGGCGGACCAGGCGGCTAACCAGACCGTACCGGCGGCGGGCGGCGAAACCGGCGACGGCCAGGCGGAGGCGGACGGGCGGGTGACGGTTCAGGGTTTTGCCTTTAAGCCGGCGGTTCTAACGGTCAAAAAAGGCACTACGGTGACCTGGACCAACCGGGACAGCGCTAAACATAACGTGGTGTCGGCTGAAGACTCGCCGGCCCAGGGTCTAAACGGCCCGTTGTTGGCGAAAGGCGAAAGCTACGAATACACCTTCACGGAAACTGGAACCTATCAATACTTTTGTGAGCCGCACCCCTACATGAAGGGAACCGTAGAGGTAACCGAGTAAGGCGGATAACAAGCTAAGTAGCGGGGTATGACAAAAAATATGAGACAACACACCATCAAGCGCTGGCTGCCGGCCGGGTTGGTCTTGATCATCTTTGCCGGGTTGGCGTTTGGGGCGGCCACCAGCTACAGTCGGGAGCGCGGCCAGGCGCCGGGCGGGACGGTCCACCAGGTGGCGCTGCTAGCTGACCACGCCGAGCCCACCGCCCTGATCGTCAAGCTCGGCGAGTCGGTGCAGTTTAACAGCCGCGACGGCAAACCGCACAACATCGGTCAGGGCGGTGGCAACGAGAACGGCAAAGATCACGAGCACCCCCGCGGCGTGTTAGAGTCGGGCCGGTTCGGCGCGGATGAGGCTTACCGGCTGCGGTTCGGTCAAACCGGCAGCTACGATTTCCACGACCATCTCAACCCGCACATATTCGTGACGGTGGTTGTGTACGATCCGGAGAGGCGGTAGACCATGAACCAATGCTCGGCGGTCAGTAGGCCTAAACGGTGAAGACGGAAGAGTCCGGTCTAATCCGGCCCTACTGGAACCCGCGCCGGCGGGTGTACCTGATTTGGGCGCTGATCGTCCTGGTTGGCTTTATCGCCACCCACTTTTACCAGACTAAAAACATCAACGGGGTGTGGGCGGGACTGGCGGCGCTTGGTCTTGGCTACATGCTGAAAAAGATGCCGCTGCGGGTGCTGCGCCTGCGCCGCATTTACCTGGTCTGGCTAATCACGATCAGCACTGGCATGGTGGTCTCCGGGGCGGTGTTCTATATTGGCTGGCTTAACTGGCTGGTGGGCTACCTGGGGGTGTTTTGGCTGTTTTTGATGGGGGCCGGTCACCTGGCCAACGGGCTGGTCGACCCGCCGGCCAAAGAGTACTGCACCAGCGGCGGACTGCAGATCCTGGCAGGGGCGGCCTGTCTGGCGGTTCCCGCCTTACTGGGGATTCAGTACATCGTGGCCGCCCTGGTTGGCGCTCTCGCCATGATTTGGTTAATCGTCTACCGCTGATCAACCCTGAGCGTCAGTCGAAGGGAGCGTAGCCGAAAGGCTAACGGTTTAATCCGAAGTTCAGGAACATTTAAAAACCGGCCGCGAGGGCCGGTTTTTAAGATAAAGTTTTTTATTTTGTGCTTTTTAGTTTTGAGGTGTTGGTTTTAAACCCGGTCGCGGCGGAAACCCCTCACCAGTGAGAGCAGGATAACCGCCCCCAGAATGGCGGTCAGCAGACTGCCCAGGTTAAAGCCGTCGGCCGGTGTGGCTCCAAACAGCTGTAACACCAGCCCGCCGATGAAGGCTCCGATAATGCCGACAACAATGTTGCCGAGCCAGCCCACCGATGCGTTGGTGCCGGTGATGATGGAGGCGATCCATCCCGCTAGCGCCCCGAGAATGACCCATAGAATAACATTCATCTATTGATCCTCCTTAGATAATTAATTGTTATGACTCTACCATCATAGTCGCGGCTGACGGGGACACGTAATAGGCAATTCTCTAATACAAAATCAATTCTTTATGCTTGCTTGGTGAATTTGCACAACCTACAGGAGCGGCTGTTTTTGCAACTTAGCAAGGGCTAGATTCAGCCGCTTTACCGCCCAAAACGCCTGGCTTGAGGGAGGCCGCTGTGGAGGCATGGTATACTAATTGGCGTAATTTAACAGCTGAGGTAGCCAGTGCACCAAATACCAATCGGCAAAGACGCCCCCGACGTCGTCAACGTGGTGGTCGAGATCCCAGCCGGCAGCCGGAACAAGTATGAGTACGATGAAGAGATGGATGCGATCAAGCTCGACCGCGTCGGTTATGCCGCTATGGCCCATCCTTATGACTACGGCTTTATTCCGGCCACCCGCAGCGACGATGGCGATCATCTGGACGCGTTTGTACTGCTGGACCACAGCGTCTTTCCGGGATGTGTGGTGGCCGCCCGGCCGATTGGCCTGCTTAGGATGATCGATGACGGCGAGGGGGACGAGAAGATTATCTGCGTGCCGGCCGGTGACGTGCGCTACCAGCATGTCCAGGAGCTAAGCGACTTGAGCGCCCATCTGCCCAAGGAGATCCAGCACTTTTTTGAGCATTATAAAGACCTGCAAGGCAAGAAATGCGAGATTACGGGGTGGGCCGACAGCGGTGCCGCCAAGGCCGAGATCCGCAAGGCTATGCAGACTGAGCAGGCCCGATGAAAAAGTTAGGTTTTCCTATTCTGCTGCTGCTGGTGGTCGGGGCGATGGTGGGCATTTTTGCCTTGGGTAACCGGGGAGACGCTCCCGCTCCCGGCAACAAGCAGCCCGAAGAGGAGCGGCTGGGTACCCAGTTCCCCAACCAGGGCCAGCAGCACATCCAGCCGGGCACCGAGCACACCGCCTACAACTCCAACCCGCCCACCTCGGGGCCGCACTATCCCACGCCGGCTCCCTGGGGGATCAAGCAGGAGGGCGTGGCCGACGAGACTTTGGTACACAACCTGGAGCACGGCGGCATCGTCATCAACTATCGGTCGGATCTGGACCGGGCCGAGGTAGAGAAGCTGGGGGACGTGTTCCGCCAGCTCCCCAGGAGCGGTACCGGCTCGATCAAGGCTATCTTGGTGCCGCGCTCTCAAAACGAAAAACCGATCTCGCTGACCGCCTGGACCTACAAGCTCGATCTCGACGGGGTCGACGAGGCCCAGATCAAGCGGTTTTACTCAGACCACGTCGATAAAGGCCCCGAGCTGGTGCCATGAACCTAACCAGGCTGTCTCGCGGTGTTAAGCCGCCGCTGATAATTGGTTTGGCCGTTGTGGTGTTAGCCGTAGTTGTCGGTGCCATCTTGGCCGTTAGTTCAAAGACCGGTTCCCCTCCGAACCAGAACGATCCCGCTCCCGCCGCCCCCCAGAGCTCACAGTCCGCGACCATCACGGGGACGGAGGCCGTGGAACTAATCCGCAACTGCCGGGTTAAGAGTGTCGTGCAGTCGCACAGCCGCCAGGTGGGCTTGACGCTCGATGACGGTTCCGGGCGGCGGGTGGTTGAGCCGGAACTCGATCAGGTCATGGCCGCGGTGCAAGCCTCAGAGAACCGCTGCGGTCCGATTATGATAGTGACGGAGTAACTACGGCGCCAAGCTCACCCCGAATCGCTCCGGCATTCGTTGCTTTGGCGTAGCGCAAAGCTTTTTTAGCCATTCTTGTTGACATCCCGCTTATGCTTCTATTATGCTTATGGTAACTAACTAAAACCAAAGGTATAATGGCAAGCACTAAGAGTCCAAAAACCAAAACCAAAACAGCTAAACGCACCTCCCGCCGATCGGCGCCTTTGCTCTCCTCCCGCCGCTTCTCCAGGCCGACCGCCCTGGCGCTGGCGGCCACCCTGGCCCTGATCGGGATTGTGGCGGTGGCCCGCTCCATCGCCGGCGGCAGCCTGGCCACCCCCACGGGGGCTA
>JAHWKN010000006.1:0-28706 GCA_019347875.1 Candidatus Parcubacteria bacterium | reverse complement strand
CCAGTCTGCACCGCACCGACTGTTCGATCATGAACAGCCCTCCGTGCGGCGGGACGCTTCATCAGCAGTACGTCAACGGCGATGACGCCAACCACCTGCGGGGAGGGCCGTTCTTTAACCCTGCGCCGCCCCCACCCCGAGTCGGCGCCTGGTACTTGCGCAACTCAAACAGCAAAGGGCCGGGTCAAATAGCTTTCCGTTACGGCAACGGCACCGATGTTCCCGTAACCTGCGACTGGGACCGCAACGGCAGCTCTACCCCCGGCGTCTTCCGCGGCGGTGCCTGGTATCTGCGCAACTCCAACACCGGCGGCAACGGTGAGATTAGCTTGCGTTATGGTGACCCCGGCGACAAGCCCCTGTGCGGCGACTGGGATGGTAACGGCAGCAAAACCATCGGCGTCTACCGTCCCAGCAACGCGACGTTCTACCTGCGTAACTCCAACACCAGCGGCAAGGCCGACATCGCCTTCCGCTATGGCGACATCAAGGACGTTCCGGTGGTCGGCGACTGGAACAATGACAAGAAAACCACCGTCGGCGTGCGGCGCGGAGATGTCTTTTACTTACGCAACTCCAACACCGCCGGCAAAGCCGACATTGCCTTTGCGTACGGTAACTACGGCGACATCCCGGTGGCCGGCGACTGGGACGGCAACGGCACCGACACCGTTGGGGTGCGGCGAGGAGATGTCTTTTACCTACGCAACACCAACACCAAAGGCAATGCCAACATCGCCTTTGCGTATGGTAACTACGGCGACACGCCGCTAATCGGGGACTGGGACCGCAACGGCACCGACACCATCGGCGTCTGGCGGTCCGAGGTCATCCGCTGAGGCTCCATAGCCGCTCCGGCGCCTCCGCCGTTAACCGGCGGAGGCGTTCGGGGTCTGGCTAGTGCAGCAATACTGCCGTCGCTGTTCACGCCTACACAACGTACCGAAGCTTACAGCAACAATCACCAGCAAGGTGCCGATCCTGGGCGGTACGCCGGCAGCAAACAAAAGTGCCTTGACTCACCCTCCGAGTCCGCGTAGTACCGCGACTTGATCAGGTGTTTGACAATACGCTTATGCTTCCATTATGCTTATGGTAATTAATTAAAAACCCAGGGGTATAATGGCCAAGTCTCATCCTTTCAAGCGTCTGTGGAAACGTCTTAAAACTAACACCAAATCATCTAAACTGTGGTTGCTCTCCTCCCGCCGCTTCTCCAGGCCGACCGCCCTGGCGCTGGCGGCCACCCTGGCCCTGATCGGGATTGTGGCGGTGGCCCGCTCCATCGCCGGCGGCAGCCTGGCCACCCCCACGGGGGCTAACGAGCTGGTACTGGAGTACCACACCCCCCACGCCCACGCCTCTTCCGCCGACAAACTGGCGGAGTACCAACCTCACTCCAAGCTTTTGCTTTACGGCGACGGCCGGCTGATCTGCGGCAGCGACGACACGCCCACCGCCACCAAGCACACCACCGCCCAACTGCCGCCGGCCCAGGTGGCAAACGTGGTGGCCCGCCTGAACGCCGCCGGTCTGCGGCAGCTGACCGACACCTACAACCAGGACCCGTACGAGCTGCCCGCCCTGGAAACCGGCATCACCTTAAACTTAGCCAGCGGCGCCAAGAAGGTGGCCCACTACTCCGGCCCGAAGCCGCCGGCCTTCGACCGCTCGATCCAGATTCTGGAACAAGCCTGCGCCCAAGCCACCCAGCCCTACCAACCCGACACCGTCCGGGTAGAGGTGCTGAAGCAGGCCGGTCCGCCCGCCGCCACCCCCAAGGCCCCGGCCGTGCTGGCCCCGGCCTTTGACGTGCTGCCGCCCAAGCTGGCTTCCCGGCAGGTCAGCGGCCAAACCGCCCAGAGCATTCTGGACAACTTTGCCGGCCGGTCAAAGGCCGTCATTACCGAGAACGGAGCTACCTACGAGGCCGCTATTTACCCTCAGCTGCCTGAGTACCGCGAGCCCAAGCTAAAGAGTTCCCGGCGCAAGGCCAACACGGCCCAGGCCGCCGGCCAGAGCCCCATCCAGTACTACTGGTTTTACCCCTCCAACCACGGCCGCCACCCCAAAGCCAACGAGACTCACCGCATCGCTGCCGGCATCAGCGACTTTTACAACCGCGATGTCGGCAAGCAGGTCACCTTAAACCCCGTCGGAGAGATCCGGGGCAACTACGCCGACAACTGGTACAAGACCTGCCGCCGGGCCGGCGGCTGCGACTCGCTGGGCGGCGACTGGCACCAGACCCTGGCGGCCTACGACAACCTGTACAAGCTGTACTACCAGGCCGGCCGCTCCACCAACATGCTGGTGCAGTTTAGCACCTATCCCGGCGGCTCCTGCCCGGGCATCGGCGGCCCCACCGGCAGCAACGGCGGTTTTGCCATGACGACTAACGTGGCCGGCTCTGCCTGCGGCGGCGACTGGGCTTACAAGATTGCCGCCCACGAACAGGGCCACTCGATGGGGTTGGCCCGCACCCCCAGTCTGCACCGCACCGACTGTTCGATCATGAACAGCCCTCCGTGCGGCGGGACGCTTCATCAGCAGTACGTCAACGGCGATGACGCCAACCACCTGCGGGGAGGGCCGTTCTTTAACCCTGCGCCTTCGATTATCGAGCAAAAGCACCGTTCGCTGGGCGGCGACGGCGGTATTCTCGGCCGGCCGGTCAGCGGGGAGTTTAGCACCGCCTGCCGGGGCGCCCGCTACCGTAGCTACGAGCGCGGCACCATCTACTGGCGCGGTGATGTCGGCGCTCACTTCACTATGGGCGCCATTCACCAGAAGTACGGGCAGCTGTATTACGAGTGCGGTTTTCTTGATTTGCCGGTCACCGACGAGCTTGGCACCCCAAACGGCAAGGGCCGCTACAGTAAGTTCATCGGCGGATCGATCTACTGGAGTCCGGCTACCGGCGCGCACGCCGTTAACGGAGCCATCAAAAATAAGTGGGGCGAGAAGGGTTACGAGAACGGCTTTCTAGGCTTTCCGACGACCAGCGAAGCCCCCACCGCTTGCGCCGGCGGCCGCTACAACAACTTCCAGGGCGGCACCATCACCTGGACCGCGCGCACCGGCGCCAAGGTACTAAACGGCCCTATCCAGACTAAGTGGGCCGAGCTGGGGAGCTCCTGCGGTTTCCTCGGTTTTCCAACCAGCGACGTTTACGCCATCACCGCCGGCACTAAGCAGAACTTTGAGAACGGCTCCATTACCCGCAGCAGCCTTACCGGGGCTATCTCCGTCACCCGCAGCTACGGCACCAACGCCCCGGCGGCCGGCACTTACCAGCTGGTGGCCAAGCACAGCGGCAAGTGTGCCGACGTCGTGCCAAACTCCAATAACGGCGCCAACATTCACCAGTGGGCCTGCCACACCGGCGACAACCAGCGGTTTGATCTCAAAACCGTCGCCGGCAGCTACTACAAGTACAAACTGGTGGCTAAGCACAGCGGTAAGTGCGTCGACGTCAATCCGCGCTTGGATGACGGCGCCGGCATTTACCAGTGGGCCTGCCACGCCGGCGCCAACCAGACCTTTGCCCTGCAGGACGTGGGCGGCGGCTACTACCGGATCGTGGCCAAGCACAGCGGCAAGTGTGCCGACGTCGCGCCAAACTCCAATGACGGCGCCAACATTTACCAGTGGACCTGCCGCAGCGGCGACAACCAACGCTTCTTGTTCCGGTCTGTCGCTGCCGCCCCGGCACCGCCGCCACCAGCTGCCCCTCCACCGCCACCAGCTGCCCCGCCGCCGCCCCCGCCCGGCAATGGCGCCGTCCCGGTTTGCCAGTACTACAGCTCTAGCGCCACCAACCACTTCTACAACACCAGCTGCGCCGACTACTCAGCGGCCGGCTACGCTAAGCAGGGGGCACCGTTTAACGCTTACACCACTCAGGTTTCCGGCACCGTCCCGGTCTGCTCCTACTACAACCAGCCAGCTACCAGCCATGCCTACACTAAGGGCTGTGCCGACGCTTACGGGGACTACAAGAAGCAAGGGGTGGCCTTTTACGCCTATGCTACTCAGGTTGCCGATTCGGTCGGGGTTTGCGGCTACTACAACAGTACTGAAAAAGATTACTTCTACACCCCCGGCTGCGCCGCCAGCTACGGCAACTACCAGAAGCAGGGCACCGGCCCCTGGTGGTACGCGCGGTAGCCGGCCAGAGCTGCCCCTTGAGATAAAGCCCTCAAGCTTATATAGTATAAGCAACTATTAACGGGATAAAACAAACATGCCAACCAGGATTGCAATTAACGGGTTTGGCCGGATCGGACGCAACGCTTTTAAGATCGCCTTTGGCCATCCGGATCTCCAGATTGTGGCGATTAACGACCTGACCGACACCAAGACGCTGGCTTACCTGCTGCGCCATGACTCGAACTACGGCACTTACCACCACGAGGTGGGGCATGGTGACGGCGCTATCACCGTCGACGGGCGGTCGATCAAGGTGACGGCCGAGAAAGATCCGGCACTGCTGTCATGGAAAGATTTGGCGGTTGATGTGGTGATCGAGAGTACCGGGCGTTTTACCAAGGCCGAGGATGCTTCCAAACACCTCACCGCCGGTGCTAAGCGGGTGGTGCTGTCGGCACCGGGTAAGGGCGACGGGATCGGCACGTTTGTGATGGGGGTGAACCAGGACAAGGTAACGGCTGAAAACAAACTGGTCTCCAACGCTTCCTGCACCACCAACTGCATTACCCCGGTGGCCGCCATCGTGGCCCGGAAGTTCGGCATAGACAAGGCTATGATGACCACCGTTCACTCCTACACCGCCTCGCAAGCCCTGCAGGATGCTCCGGCCAAGGATCTGCGCGAGGGGCGTAACGCTGCCGAGAACATCGTGCCGACCACTACCGGCGCCACCGTGGCCGCCGCCAAAGCGCTGCCGGAGCTGGATGGCGTCTTTGCCGGGCTGAGCATTCGCGTTCCCACGCCGGTGGTGTCTTTAAGCGATTTTACGTTTGTGACCAAGCAGGCCACCAGCATCGAAGAGGTCAACAAAGCGCTTGAGGAGGCGGCCGCCAGCCCGGCCTACCGGGGCATTTTAGCCGTTACCGGCGAGGAGCTGGTATCAAGCGACCTGGTGGGTGACAGCCACTCCGCTACCGTCGACCTCAACCTGACCAACGTCGTTGGCGGCAACCTGGTCAAGGTGGTGGCCTGGTACGACAACGAATGGGGCTACTCGAACCGGCTGGTGGAGATGGTTTTGCTGGCCGGTAAAACTATTGCGGCAGCTCCTCAAACCGTAGAGTCTCCGGCTACGGCGACGGCCGCTGCGGCCGCTACTGTAACGGCGGGAAACAGCGCCGGAGGGCCGGAGGAGGAAGTCAAACCAGCAAAATGAAGATTTACTTTGGTGCCGATCATGCCGGCTATGAGCTGAAGAGTCTGCTGAAGAGATATGCCCAGGAGTTGGGTCATGAGGTAGTAGACTGCGGTAATCATAATTTCGAACCCGACGACAACTACCCGGATTTCGTCGTGCCGGTGGCTCGGGCGATGACCGACGATGATCAAATCAGGGGGGTTGTTATCGGCGGCAGTGGACAAGGGGAGGCCATGGCGGCTAATAAGATTCCGCTAGCCCGGGCGGCGGTTTACTATGGGGCTGTCTTGCCCAAGCAGGCCGTCGACATAACGGGGCGCGTGAGCCAGGATAAATATGAAATTATAAGACTTTCCCGATCGCATAACGATAGTAACGTTTTGTCGTTCGGCGCTCGTTTTGTTGACCCTGATGAGGCCAAGGAGTGCCTTAAAATATGGCTGGAAACGCCTTTTAGCAACACCGAACGCTACGTTAAAAGAATCAAACAGGTAGAGGCTTTATGATGCGAGCAGTTGTCGGCGGGTTGTCATCAAGTAGAGTTAAGCCGTTTGACTGTTCGCCGCCTGACGTCACTGCCGGAGCTTACCGTGGCTAGCGTAGCCGCCACCATCCTCGCCACCACCCCGGCCGAGTACGCCGAGCGGATCGACCGGGTGAAGCCGTTTGTGCGCCGGCTGCATGTCGACATCGCCGACGGCGTGTTTGCGCCCAACAAGACGGTCGGACCCAGTCAGGTTTACGGGGTGGATGGGGCGGAGCTGGATCTGCACATTATGGTGGAGTACCCCGAGTCGCAGCTGCAGAACGTGCTGGCGCTGGAGCCGGCCCTGGTGATATTACATTTTGAGTCGCAGGGGGATCTGCAAGCGCTGTTTAAGCAGCTCAAGGCGGTCGGTATCCGCACCGGACTGGCCATTAAGCCCGACACCACCATCGAGCAGGTGACACCCCTGCTGCTGAACGTTGACCATTTGCTGGTGTTTACCGGCACGCTGGGCTTTAACGGCGGCCAGTTTAACGGTGCCTGTCTGGAAAAAATTCAGGCCGCTAAAGCCGTCAATCCTAGCTTGGAGGTTGGGGTGGACGGCGGCGTCAACCAGGAGGCCGCCCGTTTATGCATCGGGCACGGGGCCGACGTCTTAAACAGCGGCAGCTTCATCCACGATGCCCCTGATCCGGAGGCGGCCTATATCGGGCTGCAGGCGATCGCCCAGGGGGACAGCGTTTGAACTGCGGACACCTCATCCCGCACCCGGCCGGCCGCGGTTGCCTTGCTCCATCTGCCGCCCATCAGCGAGGCCCGCAGTGACCGTTAAGCAGCTGGAAAAGACCGCCAACCTGGTCCGTCAGGACATCATCAAGATGCTAGTGGAGGCCGGCAGCGGACACTCGGCCGGGCCGTTGGGCATGGCCGACGTGTTTACCGCCCTGTACTTTGAGGTGCTGAACCACCGGCCCAAGCAGCCCGACTGGCCGGAACGCGACATTCTGGTGCTCAGTAACGGACACATCGTGCCGGTGCGTTACGCCGCCATGGCCCGGGCGGGCTACTTTCCCCTAAAAGAGCTGCTGACGCTGCGCCGGTTCGGGTCACGGCTGCAGGGCCACCCTGAGCGGACCAAACTGCCCGGTCTCGAAACTACCAGCGGTCCGCTGGGTTCCGGCTTGAGCCAAGCGGCCGGCTTGGCGCTGGCGCTGCGGATGGACGGCAACCAGACGCGCCGAATCGTGGCGTTGCTGGGTGACGGCGAGCTGGACGAGGGTAACGTCTGGGAGGCGGCCATGCTGGTACCCAAATACCGGCTGCATAATCTGACCGCGCTGATCGACCGCAACAACATCCAGATTGACGGCCCGACCGAATCGGTTATGCCGCTGGAAAACCTGAGGGCCAAATGGGAGGCTTTCGGCTGGCATGTTCTGGAAATAGACGGACACAACATGGCGGAGATTATTGGCGCTTTTAGTTTGGCCCGGGCCATCGTTGAGCAACCGACCCTGATCATCGCTCACACCATTCCCGGCAAAGGGGTCGATTACATGGAGTATGATTTTCACTGGCACGGTAATCCGCCCGGTACTTTGGAGCTAGCGGGCGACCCGCCGAAGGCCGAACAGGCCAAAGCGGCGCTCCATCAGCTGCGCACGCTGGGCGGGCGCATCAGAGGGGAGCATCAGTGAGCAAAGACCTGCATTTAAACCCGCAGCTGCTGTCAAGAGAGGTCCAGCAAGAGCCGATCCGGGCCGGCTTCGGCCGGGGGTTGGTGGAAGCCGGCCGGCGCGACAGGCGGGTGGTGGCGTTGTGCGCCGATCTAACCGCCTCGACCAAGATGGACCTGTTTGCGGCCGAGTTTCCGGAGCGGTTCGTCGAGATTGGGGTGGCGGAGCAAAACCTGGTGACGGTCGGGGCGGGGATGGCGCTGGGCGGCAAGGTGCCGTTTGTGTCGTCGTACGCTGCCTTCTCGCCGGGGCGCAACTGGGAGCAGATCCGCACCACCGTCTGCCTGAACCAGGCAAACGTCAAGATCGTCGGTTCGCACGCGGGGGTGTCGGTGGGCCCGGACGGCGCCACCCACCAGATGCTGGAAGACATCGCCCTAATGCGGGTACTGCCCGGCATGCGGGTGGTGGTGCCGTGCGACAGTTTGGAGGCCGAAAAAGCCACCTTGGCCCTGGCCGCGCATGAGGGAGCATCGTACTTACGTCTGGCTAGGGAGAAGACACCGGTGATTACCACCAAGGACACACCCTTCACCCTGGGCAAGGCCCAAGTTTTTCGGGTTGGCCATGATCTTACCATGGTGGCGTGCGGACCGATGGTCTACCAGGCGCTGCTGGCGGCCGAGCGACTAAGTAAGCAGGGCATCGAGGCCGAGGTGATCAACTGCCCGGTGGTCAAGCCGCTGGACGGCGTCACCATTTTAGGCAGTGCGCGCCGGACCGGCGCCGTAATGACGGCCGAGGAGGGTCAGATTACGGGCGGGTTGGGCGGAGCGGTAGCTGAGTTGTTGGGCGACCATCACCCCGCTGCCATGACCCGCATCGGTCTGGCGGACCGGTTTGGCGAGTCGGGCACTCCCGCCGAGCTGATGGAGCATTTCGGCCTGACCGCGCCGCACCTGGTAAAGCGAGCCAAGGAACTGCTGAAGCGCAAAGGCGGCAGCTAGATTGACACCTGTCATCGGTTGGCTGGCCGGGGCGTTAACGGTGGTAGCTTTCTTGCCCCAGCTAGTTAAGATCATCCGCACCAAAAAAACCAGAGACATATCTTTGCCGACCTTCCTGGTCCTTAGCTCGTCGGCTTTACTGTGGACGCTGTACGGCTTACTGCGGTCGGATTTATCGATCGCCGTGACCAACGCGATTATTTTGACTTTTAGTGCGATGATAGTGACATATAAAGTGAGGTTAGATAAATGACAAATCAGCAACAAGCCAGGCGGCTGTTCGAGCGCAGCCGGCGGGAAAGGTTTGCCGTTGGCGCGTTTAACATCGACAATCAGGAGACATTGGTGGCCATCTGTCGGGCGGCTAAAGCCAAGCACTCGCCCTGTCTGGTAGAGGTTTCCCACGGCGAGGTAGAGGCTATGGGGCTGGCCAACGTCCGGGACATGGTCGACAACTACAAGCAGGAGTACGGTCTCGAGCTGTACATCAACCTCGACCACTCGCCCAGCGTCGAGGCGGCTAAGGCCGGCATCGAGGCGGGTTTTGAGTTTATTCACATCGATCTGTCCCTAGCCAAGAAAGACGCTACTTACGATGAGATCGTCGACGCGACCAAGCAGGTGGTGGAGTATGCCCAGCGGACCGGTGCGTTGGTGGAGTCGGAGCCGCATTACTTTGGCGGCAGCTCGAACATCTTTGCTGAAGAGATCGATTACGAAGAGGTCAAAAAAACCTTCAGTACCCCGGAGGGTGCCCGCCGGTTCGTCGCCGCCACCGGCATCGACACGTTTGCCGCCGCGGTTGGAAACCTGCACGGGCTGTATCCGGTGCCGAAACGGTTGGATCTAGGTCTGCTGCAGCGGATTCGCGACGCCCTTGATTGTTACATCAGCCTGCACGGCGGCAGCGGCACGCCGCTGCATTTCTTTGAAAAGGCCGCTCGGATTGGCGTCAGCAAAGTCAACATCAACTCCGAGATGCGCAAGGCCTTTCGGCTGGGGCTGGAGCGCGAGCTGCGCGACCACCCGGACGAGTACGCCGTGGTCAAGCTGATGAGAGAGGTCGAGGACGACGTTCAGGACGTGGTAGAGAAGCACATGGACGCGTTCGGGTCGAGCGGCAAAGCTCAACTTGAATAAGTTATCCTAGCGCCTGATGAGCTTTCGTCAGCGGGTTGACAAACCGGCCAACAAGCTTTAGCTTAAACATAAGCATTAAAAACTAAAACTAAACTAAAACAGAAAGCGCAGAAAGCGTAAAAATGCCAGCTAAAAACCAGATCAAAAGCGTCCCACGTTCGAGCGTAAAAAAGCCCGCTAAAATAAGGGCGGCGTCCAAAAAATCTGCGGGGTGGAGCGGCGGACCGTTACCGAGCTTAAAGTTCAACAAGCTGGCGGCCGGCCTTTTAGTCGTCGTGTTTGTGGTGGCGGGCAGCATTTTAGTGTTCCGCAGTCGGGCGGCAACTATAATGAATCCTCGAACGACCTGGGCAGCATGTACTAATGGCGGCCTCTACGCCCCGCTTAGCGATTCCGCAGCCGCCGCCTTGATAACACGCCAACCGGAAACCAGGCCTAAAAACGCTACCCCCTATATTATAGGAGGCGTGTCCTATCAAGCCGCTAACTCCTACGTGCCCACCACTACTGAAATCTCCGCTTTTCAAAATTCTAAGAACCGCTGGAATGAGACTGTGGTGACGTCTAACCCATACAGCAAGTATGTTACCGGCAATTCTACCTTGACCAACCCTTCAACTGATGATCTGATCCAATGGGCTGCCCACAAATGGGGCATTCCGGAAGATTGGTTGCGGGCGCAGTACGCTCAAGAGTCATGGTGGAATCATTTCGGGTTAGGCGATTTGTATGACCTGTCACAGGCTAAAGATTACACTAGTGACCCTAGAAATGGCGTTGCTCCCAGTAGTGATACAGTAAGCAGTTGGTATAGCCAGGAGCCAGCCCAAGCTAAATACCCGGACCCTGCCAAGCCCAACCCGCCCTACCCGCAAGTATATGAATCACTAGGCATTACACAGGTAAGATTTAAACCGAATCTCGAAACAGGCGCCGGAACCGAACCGCTGCGTTGGAAATCAACCGCTTTTAACATTGATTTACAAGCGGCAGGCGTCCGCTTTTACTACGACGATCCCGGCGGTAAGCGAACCTCATGGGGCGATACCACCTATGTCCGCTGCCAGGATTGGAACAGTATCGGCGGCTGGTTTAGCCCTTACCCATGGGGCAACAGCGGCCAACTGGATTACGTATCTAAAGTGCAGAATAACCTTAGTAACCGCGTCTGGACCACCTCAAATTTCATCAACGCCACCTTTACGTATCCGTCGGCTATAACGTTCAGTAGCGCTACCACCGACACCACCGCCCCTTCAGCCCCCGCCAATTTGTCCGCTACCGCCCAATCCTCGTCCCAAATCAACCTCTCGTGGACAGCCAGCACCGATAACCTCGGCGTCACCGGCTATGATGTATACAGGGGCGGGGCAAAAGTGGCTACCGTTGCCACAAGTAGCTATAGCGACACCGGTTTGGCCGCATCAACCACATACACCTACTATGTCATTGCTAAAGACGCCGCAGGGAATTCGTCGGCAGCAACGAATATGGTCAGCGCGGCTACCGAGGCGGCGGCTACCACGCCGACCGACACCGGTGCCCCGACCGTTACTATTTCCTCGCCAATCAATGGTTCTAACATCCGCCGCAGTGTCGGCATCAAAGCCACGGCGAGAGACAACATTAAAGTCACCAAGATGGAGATTTGGATCGATGGTAATCGCAAGGCCACCTCTACCAGCGGCTCCATAAGCTATGGCTGGAACTCCCGCAAGGCAGCCCGCGGCGCCCACACCATCACCGTCAAAGCCTACGACGCCGCCGGCAACGCGGGGCAGACCAGCGTGACGGTGTATAAGTAGAAGCAGCGGTCTAGCGCTCGGACGGCTGCCTATCATTGTCTTCAAGGCGGCTAAGGTTTTAGTGATGGCCCCTAATATGCCGCCTGCAATATCCCTTACGTATGCTAAAATAATATGGCTTATGAAAACCGGACAGGGAGGAAAAGGTATATGAGATGGGCAGCTACTTGGCGATCGGCACTGCGGCACGGTAAAGACACGCACCTTGCGGCACTACTGGCGATACTGATCGGGCTAACCGGGAGCAACTACAGCTTGATTGCGTCTTCTTCCGCAGCCTCTCAGGGTAATACCGGCTATATTTCAGTCCCTCCTGCTACCGGCGAGAGTCAGACCAGAGTGGTCGCCAATGAACTAATGATAAAATTAAAGCCTTCTGCCGCTGCCAAGGTATCGGCGCAGCCATCGGCCAGTCGGACCGGCTCGGCGTCGTTGAGCCGTCTCAACCAATCGCTGCAGGCTCAGAAATTCGAACCCGTTATACCGCGCCGCTTAGCCGGACAAGCAGATGGCCCTCTGGCGGCCTGGTACAAAGTAGAGCTACCCGGTGCCAAAGCGGTAATTACGCCCGACAGCGTTGCTTATGGGACCTTGCAGCAGCAGCTGAATCGCTACCGGCAAGACCCTGATGTAGAGACCGCAGAGCCCAATTATCTCGCCGGCGTTACGGTCGCGCCCAATGACCCGATGTATAAAGACCAGTACGGTCCCAAAAAAATAAACATGGAATCGGCCTGGGAGCATACCACCGGCAGCCATAGCGTGGCGGTAGCCGTCGTCGATACGGGCATAGACCGTAATCATGTTGATCTCGCCGGCAACATATGGGCCAACCCCGGCGAAGTGCCGGATAATGGGGTAGACGATGACCGTAACGGGTACGTTGATGACTACAATGGCTGGGATTTTGTTAACAATGATAACGACCCTTATGACGACTATAAGGTTGGCCACGGTACGCTGGTGGCCGGTATTATTGGTGCTGCCACCAACAACGCTACCGGCATAGCCGGGGTAAACTGGCAGGTCAAATTAGCGGCCCTAAAAGCGATTGACAGTACCGGCAACGGCACCGCCGACAACATCGCCAAGGCTATCAGTTACGGCACCGCTAAAGGCATGGACGTCACTAACCTCAGCATCGCTGCTGCCGGCACGGCGCCGCTGATAATACAAGACGCCATACGCAACGCCTACGGCAACGATGTAGTGCTGGTGGCGGGAGCCGGCAACAACAACAAGGACGCGTCGGGATATTGGCCGGCCAATATGGACGAGACTATCGCCGTCGGCGCGACCGACGCCGTTGATGAACGCTGGGCCTACTCTAACTACGGATCGAAACTGGAGGTAATGGCTCCGGGAGTTAATGTCACAACCTTGTGTACGCTCAACCGCTACTGCTATACGTCCGGCACCAGTCTGTCCACGCCGCATGCGGCCGGTGTAGCGGCGCTGATGCTGGCTAAAAAATCGAGCCTGACCAACCGCGAAATCCGCAAGATTTTTCATGGTACGTCGCAAGATCTTGGCGCCGCCGGCCGCGATGACTGGTATGGTTACGGCCGCATCGACGCCAACGCCGCCATGCTGGCGGCCATCAATGGTACTTACAGTGAAAACATCCCTTCGGCTAAGCCGGCTTATTGGCGGAGCGGAACGTTTAACTTGCGCAACAGCCTGAGCAGCGGCCCCGCGGACAACAGCTTTGGGTTCGGCAATACCAGCGGAGACGTGCCGCTCATGGGCGACTGGGACGGTAACGGCACCCGTACGCCGGGTGTCTACCGCACCGGTGATTCGACCTTTTACCTGCGTAACTCCAATTCATCCGGCGCGGCCGATATCGTGTTCCAATACGGCGCTGCCGGCGACAAACCGCTAACGGGTGACTGGGACGGTAACGGTACGGACACCATTGGCGTCGTTCGCGGCAACGTCTGGTACTTACGCAACTCGAACACTACCGGTGCCAGCGACATCTCCTTTATGTACGGCAAGAGCAGCGGCGATATATTTTTTACCGGAGACTGGGACGGCAACGGCACGGATACGCCGGGCCTCTTCCGCGAGGCGAAAGGCTACTTCTACTTGCGCAACTCCAACTCCGGCGGAGCGGTCGACATCGCCTTCATCTATGGCGGGCTTGGCGATAAGCCGGTCGCAGGCGACTGGAACGGCGACCGTATCGCGACGGTCGGCCTTGTGCGCGGAAACAACTGGATGCTTAAAAATGCCAATGCCGGAGGCGGCAGCGACATGCAGTTCACCTATGGTGCCAGCGGCGACACCTTCCTGGTGTGGTAATGGGAGCTATTTAAGGGCTCAATCTTAAGACTCAAGTGCCGGTCCGCATCGCTTCACTGAAGCAATCATAACTGTTATGATGAAGTGGTATGGACACTAAGATCCTCGCTATCGGGGCGGCTACTCAGGATGTTTTTCTAACCGGCAAAGCCTTAACGGCCCGGCGGGATGTGCGCAGTCACGCTTACGTCGAGCAGTTTCCGCTGGGGGCCAAGCTCGAGCTTGACCAGGTGGCGTTTGATACCGGCGGCGGCGCCACCAACGCGGCGGTGACGTTCGCCCGGCAGGGGCTTAGAAGCGGCTTTGTCGGTAAGATCGGGCATGATCCGGCCGGGGCGGAGGTGTTGCGGGTTTTGCACCGGGAGGGGGTGGCCACCGACCACGTGGCTTACGACACCAAGCACTCCACCGGTTTCTCGACACTGCTGTTGACCCCGAAAGGTGAGCGGACGGTGCTGGTTTATCGCGGCGCCTCCGACGAGCTGCGGGCCGGCGACTTCTCGATCGAAACGCTGCAGGCCGACTGGTTCTACATCACCTCACTGGGAGGCAACCTCGACCTGTTGGGGCGGCTGGTCAAGTACGCTCACAAGCGGGGCATCAAGGTGGCGCTTGACCCGGGACAGGGAGAGCTGGCTCAGGTCAAGAAGCTGCGGGGACTGCTGACGCATGTTGAGGTGCTCAAGGCTAACCGCCAGGAGATGCGGCAGATCTTCGGAGGCGATGAAATTAAGGATATTATCGGGCGGGCTTTCGGTATCTGTCCCTATATAGTACTGACCGACGGTGCCGGAGGCACCTATGCTACCGACAGCGACAAGATTTATCATGCCGGCCAGTATCAAAAGGTGAAGGTGGTCGACCGCACCGGCGCGGGCGACGCCTTTGGCTCCGGGTTTGTGACGGCGCTAGCCAAGGGCTGGCCATTAGAGGATGCCTTAACGTTGGCCAGCGCCAACGCCACGGCGGTGGTGCAAAAAGTTGGTGCCAAAGCCGGCATTTTGAAGACGGGGCGGTTGCGGCGGATGAAGATCAGGACGGTGTCGCTTTGACGACGGTACGCACGATGGGGCGGGGGGAGTTGTTGTTATGACTCTGCTTGCCCAGCTCCTCAAGGCCAAGGAGCCGCTGTTTGACCACGCCTTACGTCAGCTCGAGCAACGCACCGGTAAGACCGGCGTTGATGCGGCGCTGGTAGGTGAAATCGCCGCCAAGAGCGCTGAACGTATCCGCCGTTTAGGACTGGAGCCTGATTGCAGCGGTCCGGAACTGTACGCTTCGCTGATCAGGCTGGTGCAACGGCATGATGAGCATTTGGCCCGGGCCATCGGGGGCAGCGATCCGACCAGCATTCCCGAGATGGTGCCGCTGATCGTGGGCGCGGTCCAGGCGGCCGATCTGCCCAGGGACGGCTTTTTCTTAAAAACCGATGTGGCCCGGCGTATGCTGCAGCAGATGCCGCCACTGGCGGTCATGCAGCGGCTCGGATACCGGGATGTCGATGACATGCTGGCGCGCGAGAGTATTTTCGAACTTTTCCTGGCGCTGCGTTTCGCCCAGGAGGCGGATTGGCTGAACCGGTTTGACGCGTCTTACGAAGAACTGAAGGCCGCGGATTTCGAGAAGCGCACCATCCAAACCATGATCTTCGATCCGCACAAGTGGGGCGACATCGCGGCGCATTTTATCAGCAAAAAACTGCACAACATCACGCACTCCAAAGAGATGGGGGCGGTCGGGGTGATGCCGATGACCGCCACCCACATGACCGGAATAACGCTCAAAGTGATGCCGCTTTTAATCCACTACTTTAATGAAATCAGGCTTTACAGCGCCTTCTTTCAGTTGATGAAGACCAAGCGCGACTTCGGCAGCGTGGTAGCCAGAACCTTGATCGCGGACACCCCCAACATCAAGATCACCGACGGGCAGCACATCCACTGGCGGGTGATCCAGCGTTACTTTGGCAAGTTAAAACACGAGCGCCATCCCGAAATTTTCCAGCCGCATGTTCAGCCCGAAGACCTGCACTGGCGGCGGGCGGAGGAGGTGCTGTACGGTTTGGATCCTGAGCTCGAGTTCTGGCGCGATCTGGATTACGTGGCGGTCATGAAGCCTTCCGGCAGCGGCCAAGCGGACGCCGAGCCCGTCACCTTTAACCTGATGGACGTCAGTCTGAGCTACTCCAACCAGCTAGCCTACCCTGACCGCTACCTGTACCACTTCCGCGAATCGCTGTGGAACGAAATCTTCGCTCGTTACCTGGGCCAGCACATGCTGGAAGAGCAAATCCTGGTACGCCTGGACAACGACATGATCGCACCCGATGAACTGCCGCGCGGATGATAGATAATTCATTAAAGAAAGAGGGCAAACGTTATGAGTAAGCGCATCTACCAGATTTGTGTATCCGGCGCGGCCGCCGGTGCTAGTGTCGGCCCAGGAGTGGTACTGGCCGCCAGCGTGGCGCGGGAGATCGTCAAGCAAGGTCATCTGGTTTTAACCGGAGCTACTCGCGGTCTGCCCAGTGCCGCCGCCGCCGCCGCCAAAAAGGCCGGCGGGGAACACATCTCCTCAATCGGTTTTTCACCGGCGGCCAGCCGTTTGGCTCATGTCAAAAAGTACCGCTTACCAACCGAAAACTTTGACGTTATTTTATACACCGGGTTCGAGTACACCGGGCGCAATCTGCTATTGGTTCGCTCCAGCGACGCCGTCATCATGGTTGGCGGGCGCATCGGGACCTTAAACGAGCTGACCATCGCTATCGAAGAGCGTAAACCGATCGGCGTGCTGGCTGGTTCGGGCGGTATGACAGGGGAGGTCGAGCGGGTCTTAAAGGCGGCTCAGCGCAGCCGCACCGGCATCGTTTTCGACGAGGACCCGACGGCCTTAGTGGGTAAAGTGTTGGCGTTGGTGAAGCAAAAAAACCGTAAGCTGGCGGCATAGCAGCGGGCAAAAGAGTATGATAATGACAAAATGGGGGCTAGCGGCCGTTGGCCGGGTGAGGGAGTAAAGCGGCATGGATGTGAAGACGGAGGGGGTTTGGCGGTCGGCTCTGCGCCCCCGCCGGCTGATGTTTATGGCAGCGGTGGTTTTGCTGGCGCTGGGGGCGTTGGCTTGGTACTGGCTGCGTCCGGCTGCCGTTAACAGCTTTGCCGACTGCCAGCGGGCGGGTTATCCGGTGCAGGAGAGTTACCCTGAGGTTTGCCGGACACCGGATGGACGCACGTTTGCCAACCCGACCCAAACGGCCAAGCCGGCGCCCCCGCCCGCCGCCATTACCCAGACCAACGCCGTCTTTACCACCCTGGTGTCGGGCGACAGCCGCGGGCCGGGCGACAAGCGCAGCGTCCTGATTAAGGAGCCGGCGCAGTGGCGGCGCTTTTGGGGCGAGGTCCACGCCCACATCACCCCGCCGCCGCCCCTGGTGGAGGTCGATTTTAAACAAAACATGGTGGTGGCCGCCGTGATGGGGCAGAAGCCGACCGCCGGGCACAGCATTAAGGTGATCGGTATCACCGAAACCGCCGACAAGCTGCTGGTAACCGTCCGCGAAACCTCGCCCGGCGCCGGCTGCGTCACCGCCCAAGCCCTGACCAACCCTTACCATCTGGTCAAGACCAAGCGCTCCGATAAGCCGGTGGAGTTCAAGACCGACCCGGTTACACGCGACTGCGCCCGGTAGACTGAAGCGATCCGTTTAAAGCTTCGGTACGGGACGAGCGGCTGAGGCTTGATATAATTGAAGGATGAAGTTCAAACTGGCATCCGATTACCGGCCCACCGGCGACCAGCCGCAGGCCATCACGCAGCTGTTGGAGGGGCTCAGGCGCGGCGACCGTGAGCAAACGCTGCTGGGCGTGACCGGATCGGGCAAGACCTTTACGATGGCCAACATCGTCGAGCGGATGCAGAAGCCGACGTTGGTGCTGAGCCACAACAAAACGCTGGCGGCGCAGCTGTACGGCGAGTTCCGCCGCTACTTTCCCGACAACGCGGTGCAGTACTTTGTCAGCTACTACGACTACTACCAGCCCGAGGCCTACATCCCCCGCAGCGACACCTTTATTGAAAAGGATTCGTCGCTGAACGAGGAGATCGACCGGCTGCGCCACGCCGCTACCATGTCTCTTTTAACCCGGCCCGACGTTTTGATCGTGGCTTCGGTCAGTTGCATTTACGGATTGGGTAACGTCGAAGACTACACCGCCATGACGATTGAGCTGAAGGTGGGCGAGCTGCACAAACGCGACAAACTGTTGCGGCGGCTAAACGACATCCAGTACAGCCGCAACGACCTGGAGTTTACCCGCGGCAAGTTCCGGGTGCGCGGCGACACGCTGGACGTGTTTCCGATCGGCGAGGAGGTGGCTTACCGCCTGGAGTTTTTTGGTGATACGCTGGAGCGGATTAGGCGGATCGATCCGCTGACCGGCGAGCTGACGGCCGATCAACCAAGTCTGAAAATCTTCCCCGGCAAACACTACGTCACGCCCGAGGAGAAGCTGCGGCGGGCCATCACCGACATCCGCGCCGAGATGGAGGAGCGGGTGAGCCGGCTGCGGGGTGGGGGTGGTCTGCTGGAGGCTTCCCGGCTGGAGCAGCGCACCAAGTACGACCTGGAGATAATGGAGCAGACCGGTTTTGTGTCGGGCATCGAGAACTACTCGCGTTACTTAAGTAACCGCCAGCCGGGCGAGCAGCCGGCCACGCTGCTGGACTACTTTCCGGATGATTTTTTAATGTTCATCGACGAGAGCCACATGACCGTACCGCAAGTGCGGGGCATGTTCAACGGCGACCGCGCCCGCAAGGAAACGCTGGTGGAGTACGGCTTCAGGCTGCCCTCGGCACTGGACAACCGGCCGCTGAAGTTCGGCGAGTTCGACCGCCACCTCAACCAGGTGGTGTACGTCTCGGCCACCCCGGCTGAGTACGAACTGGGCCGCAGCACGCAGGTGGTCAGGCAGGTCATCCGGCCGACCGGGCTGCTGGACCCGTTGGTCGAGGTGCGGCCGGTGGCCGGTCAGATCGATGACTTAATTGCCGAGATCCGCGGTGCTGTCGGCAAGGGTCAGCGGGTCCTGGTAACCACCCTGACTAAGCGCATGGCCGAGGATTTGACCGACTACTTGAACGAGTTAGGTATTAAGGTGCAGTACCTCCACTCCGAAATCCAAACGCTGGAGCGCAGCGACATTTTGCACGATTTGCGCTCCGGAGTGTACGACGTGGTGGTGGGTATTAATCTGCTGCGCGAAGGGTTGGACCTGCCGGAGGTCAGTTTGGTAGCCATTTTGGACGCCGACAAAGAGGGGTTTTTGCGCAGCGAGCAGGCGCTGATCCAGACCATCGGCCGGGCGGCCCGGCACGTCGAGGGACGGGTGGTGATGTACGCCGATGTGGTGACCGGTTCGATGCGGCGGGCCATCGACACAACCGCCGAGCGGCGCCGGATTCAGGCCGAGTACAACCGTGCCCACGGCATTACTCCAGCTGGCATCCAGAAACGCTTAAGCGAACGCATGCGGGCGGAGGAGCAGGCTGAAACCGAGGATGTAAAACCTTTTGATATCGCCGCCATTCCCAAAGACGAGCGTAAACATCTCGTTAAGCAGCTGACCGATCAGATGAACCTGGCGGCCGAGAATCTGCAGTTCGAGAAAGCCGCCGCGTTGCGCGACCAGATCGCAGAGATCAAGGAGGCGCTGGTAGCCAGGAAGATAAGATGAACTCCCGCCTGTCGGCCTGTCAGTTAGCCAAACTCATAACAAATCAACTACACCTTGGCATGATTGCTGGATATCCCGACAAAGTGGTAGTACTATAGGGCTACCGATCTCGGGTGAGTGAGGAGCACCAATTCCACAAGATCCGAAAGGAGAGCTATGTTGCTTGCCAAGTGGTTCATCGTTTCTTACATCGGTCTGCTCATGCTGGCGGCCAAGTCCAAGATCATCGGGTGGTGTGAGGCCCCAAACTGCGGCCTGCCGTACCGGCATTGGCACATAGGCTGGCTGCTGCGCCGGCGGTCTCAGCGGCTAGAAGGGAGGCGAGACGCTTGAAGCGTTTGGCCAAAGTAGTGGCTGTTGTTGCCGGCCTGAGGTTTGTGCTGCGGCTGCTGAAGCCGATCGGATCGAAGTTCTGACCAGACAGGAAGGTGCCATGAAAGTGAAACATCTGGCAATTGCCACCGGCCTAGTTGCCGCCGTGAACGGCCTGAGAAGCTTCTTTCTGTGGCTAGACCGGCTCTCCAGCCCCGGCCAGCCCGGCTGGGATAGGGAGTTACGGATTCATCGATCCGTAGGCAGACAGCATTAGGAGGCTGGTCGCCGGTAGCGAGAGGAGGTGATGTTGTCCAACGGTGAAGAGCGCGATGAGGAGTACGAGGTAATCCCTCGCTGGGAAGCTTCCTTCGCGTTGTTGGTGGTCTGCCTGGTGGCGGCCGTCTGCGGGATCACGGACCGTTTGCGCCACCTGCGGCGTCCGGCCGCATAAGGCGGCACTGGTTTTGCGACAAAGGGGGTGGTGTGCTCAAGATAATCATCGTTGTGCTGCTGCTAGTCGCAGTTTTGGCCGGAGTGGTCTTTGCGGCGCTGATCGCCAAGATGAACCGGACCGGTCTGCTTAGCATCGACGCGTCGGAGTCTGGTATAAGGTAGCTTCGCTGCCCTCGGGCTGTTGGGTTGTCCTACGGGATGACTCAGCAGCCTGATTTACGTTAAGCGGCTGTGTGGTGATTGCCAAGCCGTCTAGTAATCGGTATAATCGGTACTTGCATTCATTAAAAGGTGGAATCAGATGCACGACCGGATTGTGGTACGGGGAGCGCGCGAGCATAACCTTAAAAACATAGATGTTGAGATCCCGCGCGATAAGTTGGTGGTGATTACCGGCCTGTCGGGTTCCGGCAAGTCGTCGTTGGCGTTTGACACCATTTACGCCGAGGGGCAGCGCCGCTACGTCGAGTCTTTGAGCGCCTACGCGCGGCAGTTTCTGGGACTGATGGAAAAACCCGACGTCGACCAGATCGATGGGTTGAGCCCGGCCATCTCCATCGACCAGAAGTCCAGCTCGCGTAACCCCCGCTCCACCGTCGGTACCGTCACCGAAATTTATGACTACCTGCGTTTGCTTTATGCCCGGGTCGGCGTGCCGCACTGCCCGATCTGCGGCAGCCAGGTGACCCGCCAAACCGCCGGGCAGATCGTTGACCAGATCATGGCTTACCCGGCCAACACCCGGATTATGATCCTGTCGCCGGTAATAGACGACAAAAAAGGCGAGTACCGCCACCTGGCGGCGCAGTTTAAGAAGGCCGGTTACTCGCGCGTGCGGGTTGACGGCACCATTTACGACGTCGACGAGTTTCCGGTACTGGACAAGCAAAAAAAACACACCGTCGAGGCGGTGGTTGACCGGTTGGTGGTTGACGGGGACATTCAGCAGCGGCTGACGGAATCGGTCGAGCAAGCGCTTAGCCTGGGTGAGGGGATGGTGCGGGTGCTGAACGCCGACGCCGACACCGAGCAGGTGTTTAGCGAGCACTTTGCCTGTCCCGTTCACCGTGACGTTAGTTTACCCGACATCGCCCCGCGCAACTTTTCCTTTAACTCACCGCACGGCGCCTGTCCGCGCTGCACCGGGTTGGGTACCCGCCTGGAGGTCGACCCAGAGCTGGTTATTCCCAACCGGCGACTGACCATCGCCGAAGGCGCCATCCGCCCCTGGAGCCGCACCACCCAGCGCCTCAGCTGGTACACCAAGCTGCTGACGGGGGTGGCCAAGAAGCACGGTTTCTCGCTGGACGTGCCGGTGGAAAAGATGAGGCCGCCAGATCTAAAGATCGTGCTGTACGGCACCGGTGACGAGGTGATCGGGGTACGGGGTCCGGGCGGGCGCACCTACCACTCCACCTTCGAGGGGGTGATCCCCAACCTGGAGCGGCGCTACCGCGAGAGCGACTCCGACTTTGTTAAACGCGAAATCGAAAAGTACATGGCCGAGCACCTCTGCCCGGTCTGCCAGGGCAAGCGCTTAAAGCCCGAGGTGCTGGCCGTGACCGTTAACGGCCGGTCGATCGTTGACGTCACTACCCTGGGGATCGGCGAGGCGGTGGAGTTCTTTGGGCGCCTCAAGCTCGATGAGCGGGGCACCCACATCGCCCGCCAGATCTTTAAGGAGATCAAGGCCCGGCTGCGCTTCCTGCGCGACGTCGGGCTCGAGTACTTAACGCTCGACCGTAGCGCCAACACCTTGGCCGGGGGGGAGGCCCAGCGCATCCGGCTGGCCACCCAGATCGGCTCCAGCTTGATGGGGGTACTGTATATTTTGGACGAGCCCTCGATCGGGCTGCATCAGCGCGACAACGACCGCCTGATCGCTACGCTGCTGCGGTTGCGCGACCTGGGTAATACCGTGATCGTGGTCGAGCACGACGAGGAAACCATCCGGGCGGCCGACCACGTCATCGATGTCGGTCCGCTGGCCGGCGTTCACGGCGGTAAGATCGTGGCGGCCGGCGCCCCGGACGAGATCGCCGCTAACGGCGACAGCTTAACCGGCGACTACTTGAGCGGCCGCCGTTCAATCGCTTACTCCGGTAAACGCCGGTCCGGCAACGGCCGCTCGATCACCATCAAGAACGCCCGCGAACACAATCTGCAGGGCATCGACGCCGACATTCCTTTGGGTAAGCTAGTGACGGTGACGGGGGTGTCGGGTTCGGGTAAGTCGAGTTTAATTAACGACATTTTAGCCAAAAAGCTGAGCGCCGTTTACCACCGGGCCGGCGACCTGCCGGGCAAGCACGACGACGTCGTCGGCCTGAAAAATCTGGACAAGGTGATCAGCGTCGATCAATCGCCTATCGGCCGCACCCCGCGTTCTAATCCCGCTACCTACACCGGGGTGTTCGCGGCTATCCGCGAGCTGTTTGCTTCGACGCCGGAGGCCAAGATCCGCGGTTACCGGGCCGGGCGCTTCAGCTTTAACGTCAAGGGCGGCCGCTGCGAGGTCTGCCGCGGCGACGGCATTATCAAGATCGAGATGCACTTTTTGCCCGATGTGTACGTAACCTGCGAGGAGTGCAAGGGACAGCGCTACAACCGCGAAGCGCTGGAGATTCATTATAAGGGCAAAAACATTGCGCAGGTCCTCGAAATGACGGTGGAGGAGGCGGTTAAGTTTTTTGAAAACATCCCCGCCATCCGGCGCAAGTTCGAAACGCTCGACGGCGTGGGGCTGGGCTACATCCATCTGGGGCAAGCGGCCACCACGTTCAGCGGGGGTGAGGCGCAGCGCATTAAGCTGGCCACCGAACTAAGCCGGCGCAGTACCGGTAAAACGCTCTACATTCTGGACGAGCCGACCACCGGCTTGCACTTCGAGGACGTCAAGCGCCTGTTGGGCGTCTTAAACGCCCTGGTCGACATGGGCAACTCGGTACTTATAATCGAGCACAACCTCGATGTTATTAAAAGCTCCGACTGGCTGATCGACCTCGGGCCCGAAGGCGGATCGGGCGGCGGCCAGCTGATCGCCGAGGGGACGCCCGAGCAGGTGGCGCGGGTGGAGGGTTCGCACACGGGGCGGTACTTGCAGAAGGCGCTGAAAGATTCGCCGAAGGAATCTGCTAGAGGGGTTGAGCGCCCTCAGAAAGTCGCCTCCTAACGAATTCATCGTGCAGGTGGCGGTATAGATAAAGATTGTAAAAATATATGTATACGATCGATCCAGCTTTATTTATTGGTAATCGCCGCCGGCTGCGCCAGTGGCTCAAGCCTGGGCAGGCGGTGTTGCTGCGGGCGGGCAAGCCGGTGCGGCGGAGCGGCGATACCGATTACCCGTTTCGGCAGCGGTCGGATTTTTTCTGGGCCACCGGAATCGATCAGTCGGACAGCGCCCTGATCGTAACGCCAGATCAAGAGCTGCTGTTTATCCGCGAAACCAGCCAGTACGAACAGGTTTGGCTGGGGCCGCGCCTGAGCGCGGAGGAGGCGCGAGCCATTTCGGGGGTCGAAACCGTTAAGCTGCTCGATCAGCTCGATAAATTCAGCAAACAGCTGCACGCCAAAGCGCCCCGCCGGCAGCTAATGGCCAGCCTGCGGGCGATCAAACATCCGCTGGAGGTCGATTTGATCAAGCGGGCCGTCCAGGCTACCAAGGCTGGCTTCGAAGCCTCGCTAGCCAAGCTAAATCCGGGCGTGGCGGAGTATGAGTTAGAAGCGGAGCTGATCCACCAGTTTCGGCGGCACGGCGCCAGCGGTGTGGCGTACGAGCCAATCGTGGCCTCCGGGGCGAATGGTTGTATTTTGCATTACGTTGAAAACGACCAAGTATGCCGGGGGGGCGAGCTGGTTTTGATCGATGCCGGGGCGGAGTACTCTAACTACGCCGCCGACATCACCCGGGTTTGGCCGGTCAACGGCCGCTTTAGTAAACGGCAACATGACGTTTACGAGTCGGTTTGGCGGGTGCAAAAGGAGGCCATGAAGCTGCTGGTGCCGGGCGCTAAGCTGCGTGAATACGAGCGGCAGGTGGGGGAGATGATGACGGAGGAGCTAATTAAGTTAAAGCTGCTGACCAGCGATCAGGTCAACAGCCAGGATCCCAAGCGGCCGCTGTATCGAAAGTATTACATGCATGGAACGTCGCACTTTCTGGGTCTCGACGTCCACGACGTCGGTGACTATGCTAAACCCCTGGCGTCCGGTATGGTCTTAACCTGCGAGCCGGGGATTTACATTAAAGACGAGGGGATCGGCGTGCGGCTGGAGGACGATATACTGATTACCGAGCAAGGGCCGGTTAATTTGAGCGCCGACATCCCGATCGACCCGGACGAAATTGAGGAGTCGATGGCGGCATCCAAGTAGTCGGCTTAGAAAGGCGTTTAGGACTGGGTGTAGAGTTGGTGCGCTTGGATGTAGTCGGCGACGGGCGGCGGGACGAGGTTGGTGATGGGTTGATGCTGAGCCAGGAGCTGGCGGATCTGGGCGGAGGAGATGTCTATGCCGTCGGACCGCAGGGCGTGAAGATGCGGGTACTGCAGGCGGATCGGGGCTTGGTTGTCTCGGCGAGGGTAGTAGTATATCTCGCCCATCTCCAGAATCTTGTCTCCATCCGGCCACTGCGGCAGCGTGGCCGCCAGGTCCTGACCCATCAGCAGAACATATCTGGATGCAGTTTGTTTGGGCAGCGTTCTAAGCGTGGTTATCATGTCCGAGGCGCCCGGACGCACCTTGATTCGTGCGTGCGGACTAACCGCTAACCGAGTTAGAGCCAAGCGGTGGGCAATCGGGAGAAGGTTAGGCTGCTGCTTATACCGATTGTCGGATTGTACGATAAACCACACCTCGTCGCAGCCGGCTTGTGCCAGCGCGGCTTCGGCAATCGCCCGGTGGCCGTTGTGTACCGGGTTAAACGAACCAAACAGCAGACCGATCTTACCCATGCCCGGCATTGTAACTTAACCGCGGCTGTCTGTCGCCTTTTTGCTTGTGTTCGGAATTTGGGGGCCGAGCGGCTATACTAAACAGCATGGAAATTACCGACCCGACGGCACCGGCCACTTACGGGGCTATTTACGATCAAGCCATCGGCATTCTCAGCCGCTACCCCCGCGTGGAACAGATAACCGGTAGCGAGTTTATCGGCTTCCCGCCGGCGGTGGTGCTGGTTAACACGGTCAAGATTGCCCGGGGCGAAGCCGGCAGCGCGGAGATTCGCGCCACCACAGCCGCCGCCCGCCCGGCGTTTGAATGGATACTCGAGATTACTCTGGACGATAAAGCCGGCGGCTTGTACAAGCACTATCTGTTGCGTGATAACGATGAGATCGTCGAAGCCTACGGCCGCAAAGTGATTCCGGCTGATGAGGCTTCGGCCGTGTTGCTGGCGGGTACGCTGGCGCAGGTGCGGGCCGAGCTGGAGTCGGCCGGCGCCCTGCTGGAACCTGGTCAAAACAAGCTCGCATTGTAGAGCGCCCTCCTATATGCTGTGTACCATGACCATTCTGCGTTTTACCCGCAAGCTGCTGGCGACCGTTTTGGGATCGGTAATTCTGGGGTTCGGCCTGGCCCTGTCTCTGCCGGGAGTACCGGGCCCCGGTCTGCTGATTTCTATTCTGGGGCTGGCCATTCTCAGTACCGAGTACGCCTGGGCGCGCAACGCTTTGGACAAGGCCAAAGCGAAGCTGAAAAAAATAACCGACCGGTATAAGGAAACAATCAGTAAGTTATAACTTTTGCGGCGGCAGAGGGATATTGGCAAGTAAAAAAAGGCGGCCGCATTGGCGGCCGCCGGGGCTGATCGGTGTTATGGTGAACCCGATCCTTCGCCCCATCCTCTTGTTTCCGGTTGAACTATCTCTCGAGGCTGGCGCACTGGGCGCCTTCCTCGGCGATGAAGTATACATCGTAGTCACCGCCCACCAGGCGGCCGAAGGTATCGCTAGCACGAAGCTTGAGTAGCTTGGCAAAGCACAGCTCGCTGTCCTTCTCGTACGTAACGGTTTGGCCAGAGACCGACAAGTCGTGTATCTCGATTGGCCCGTACTCCAGCGAGAGCTGATTTATTGCCTCGACTTGCTCATTTCTGCTAGCTGTAGCGGTTAAGTTGATGACGGAAACCACTACGAGGGAAAGCACGCAAGCAGCCACGAGGGCTTTCATGTCGCTCACTTTGGGGAAACCCTCATTATTACCCCTGCGAAGAAGGCCGCGGAAAACGCGAGAGCTATCAACGAGATAACGATAACCATCTGTCAAACTCCTTCGGAGATCGAGGACGCCTCGGATGAGGATCGTTAAGCATAGCACAAGAGCGGCTATAAGTCAATAGCGGTTGTGGTATAATTGCGGTATGTCTGGTCTGAAAGAAAAGTTAAAAAATCTACCCGCCGAACCCGGCGTTTACTTCTTTAAAGACGCCGCCCGCAAGATTATTTATATCGGTAAGGCGGCGGTGCTGAAGAACCGGGTTTCTTCCTATTTTCAGGCATCCAAGCACCGTGATCCCAAAACGGTGCTGTTGGTGGCTGACATCGCCGATGTCGACTGGATTACGGTGGCCAGCGAGGTGGAGGCGCTGTTTCTGGAAAGCGAGTTCATTAAGCGCTACCGGCCCAAGTACAACGTCGACTGGAAAGACGAAAAAAACTTTACTTACATCAAGATCACTACCGAAGAACAGTACCCAGTGGTTAGCTACGTGCGCCGGCCGTTGGACGACAAAGCCACCTACTTCGGGCCGTTTACCTCCAGCGACGCCGTTAGGCGGGCCATGAAGATGCTGCGCAAGGTGTTCCCGTACGTGACGCACGCCAACTTGCCGCCGCGCGGCTGCTTGCAGTACCACCTGGGGCTGTGTCCGGGGCCGGAAGAGGGGAAGCTGAGCCCCAGGGAGTACAAGCGCAACATCCGCCACCTGATGCTCTACCTGCGCGGACAGAAGGACAAGCTGCTGACTCAAATCGAAAAAGAGATGCAGGCCGCCGCCAAGAAACGCGACTTCGAGACGGCCGCCCGGGCGCGCAATCAGCTGCGCGATCTGCGGGCGCTGGGCCAGCAGATGATCTTTGGCGATCGCGAGTCGTTTGACCTGTCGCGCGACCAGGCGCTGGTAGGTCTGGCCGACCGGCTGGGGTTGCGCGGGGTGCCGCGGCGGATCGAGGCTTACGACATATCGCACATTTCCGGCACCGACAACGTTGCCAGCATGATCGTGTTCACCGACGGGGTGCCTAATCGCGACCAGTACCGGCGGTTTAAAATGCGGCTGCGCGGCAACGACGACTTTGCTCACATGCGCGAGGTGATGACACGGCGGTTTGGGGGGCATAAAAGACCAGGTCTTGATACTGAAAGCCCACCCAATCTAGATTCAAGACCTGGTCTTATTGAGCGCTGGCCCAAGCCGGACCTTATCTTAATCGACGGCGGCAAGGGCCAGCTGGCCGCAGCCTTGAGCGTGCTCGATGAACTGGGTGTTAACATCCCCGCTATCGGGCTGGCCAAGCGGGAGGAAGAGGTTATTAAGCGGAGTGAGGAGTCAGGAGAGGGGAGTGAGCGGTTTGAAGTGATTGTTTTGCCTAAGTCGTCGCACGTTTTGCAGCTGCTGCAGCGGGTGCGCGATGAGGCTCATCGCTTTGCCGTCACCTACCACTCACTGCTGCGCGGTAAGCGGCAGACCAAGTCGGTACTGGACGACATTCCGGGGGTGGGCCCGGCTACGCGCAAGAAGCTGATCAAGGTGTTCGGCAGCTTGCGGGGGGTGCAGCAGGCTCACCAGAGCGAGCTGGCCAATGTGTTGGGGCCGGCTAAGGCTAGAGTCATCAAGGAGCACGTCCGGGAGTTTTCCGGTGCGGCGCTAAAACCTGAAGGTTCCAATAAACCATGAGCGGGCGGAAACAGATCGAGAAGGCGCTGCGGAGGGCCGAGCGGCGGGATGGCAAGCGCAGGACTAAGATGCGCGTTAGCGGTAAAAGCGCGCTTAAGCTTAGTCAGTTGCTTAACCGTTCGGGGAGGGGGTAAAAGATTGACTCACCGCCCCCAAACCCTCTTCCCGGCGGTCCCTACCTCTGCCCCTCCTGTTCCTCCTATCTACCTCCACCCCTCGTTACTTTTTGTCAGCAAAAAGTAACCAAAAACTGCCAAGCCGGCTCATCAGCTAGAAACACCTCCAGCTACCGTTAAGCTATGGGCCTGCGGAACTCGTCCTCCCTGTGGTCGTCCTCAAACAGTCCTCGGCCAGTAACTTAAATTCATAGATAAAGCTTAACGCCAGCTTCCGGCTTTCTGGCTGATGGCAAGGCTTGGGGTTGGTTAGAAGAGGACAGGGATTTTAGGAATCAAAAAGATCTCTCCTTCCCACTCTCCCTATCCCCAATCCCTCTTACCATCCCCGAGTATTGGAGCTAACCCCAAACAG
>JAHWKN010000005.1 GCA_019347875.1 Candidatus Parcubacteria bacterium | reverse complement strand
CGTTACTTTTTGTCAGCAAAAAGTAACCAAAAACTGCCAAGCCGGCTCATCAGCTAGAAACACCTCCAGCTACCGTTAAGCTGTAGGCCTGCGGAACTCGCTCCGATTTCATCGGGGCTCAAACAGTCCTCGGCCGGTTACATAAAATACCTAGATAAAGCTTAACGCCAGCTTCCGGCTTTCTGGCTGATGGCAAGGCTTGGTGGCTTAAGGGCGGGCAGGATTTAGGAATCAGAAAAGATCACTCCTTCCCACTCTCCCGAATCCCGAATCCCTTACCATCCCCGAGTATTGGAGCTAACCCCAAACAGCCAGACCGCCAGTGGCGGATAAAGCCGAGGACTGTTTGAGGACCGTCAGGGACGAGTTCCGCAGGCCCGCCGGTGGTGGTTTGGCTGGCTTGGAGTGAGCGACCTACTCGGCAGTTTTGGCTACCTTTTGCTCACAAAAGGTAGGAGGGAGGGTTTAGAGGGAGGTTAGGAGGAGTATATGTAGGCCCGCTGGTATGGGGGTTGGAGGCAATGAACGGGTTAACTTTGAGACCTGGCCAACGTTACATCTTAACTTCGATATCAACTCCAGCCGGCAGACTCAAGCTCATCAGCGCGTCGATGGTTTTAGGGGTAGGTTCGGTGATGTCGATCAGCCGCTTGTGAGTACGCATCTCGAACTGCTCGCGTGAGTCCTTGTGGATGTGCGGGCCGCGGATGACGGTAAAACCTTTTTTCTCGGTTGGCAGCGGAATAGGCCCGGCTACCGTTGCGCCGGTACGGGTAGCGGTATCTAAAATCTGCTTACTCGACTGGTCGATGACCTTCGAGTCGTAAGCTTTCAACCGAATGCGGATACGTTGTTTGGGTGCGTCGTCTTTGTCAGGCATGTCTCAATCTGGAGGTTAAGGTGTAGGGTTTAAGGTCCGGCGCAAAACCGTTTGATTACCTAATTGCCTTACGCCTTGACCCTCACCTATTTAAGGATCTTGGTTACAACCCCGGCTCCGACGGTCCGGCCGCCCTCGCGGATTGCGAAGCGCAGGCCCTCCTCCATGGCGATAGGGGCGATCAGCTCAACCTTGATAGCGATGTCATCGCCGGGCATGACCATCTCGGTACCTTCCGGAATGATGACCGCACCGGTGACATCGGTGGTACGGATGTAAAACTGCGGCTTGTAGCCTTTAAAGAACGGGGTGTGACGGCCGCCCTCCTCTTTCTTCAAGACATACACCTGGGCCTCGAAGTCGGTGTGCGGGGTGATCGACCCCGGTTTGGCCAACACCTGGCCGCGCTCAATGTCGTCACGCTCAACGCCGCGCAAGAGCGCCCCGACGTTGTCGCCGGCCTGAGCGTCCGGCAGCAGCTTTTTAAACATCTCTACGCCGGTGACCACCGTTTTCTTGGTTGGGCGGATACCGACGATCTCGACCTCGTCGTTAACGTTAATTTTGCCGCGCTCAATCCGCCCGGTAGCCACGGTACCGCGTCCCTTAATCGAAAAAACGTCCTCTACCGGCATCAAAAACGGCTTGTCGACGTCGCGCTTAGGCTCGGGCACGAAGGTGTCCAGCGCCTCCATCAACTCCATAATGCTTTTTTCGGCCTCGGCGTCGCCTTCTAGCGCCTTCAGCGCCGAGCCCTTAATGATCGGCGTCTTGTCGCCGGGGAACTCGTACTTGTCAAGCAGCTCGCGGATCTCGATCTCCACCAGCTCAGCCAACTCGGGATCGGCCATGTCCATCTTGTTCATGTAGACCACCAGGTAAGGCACGCCAACCTGGCGGGCCAGCAAGATGTGTTCGCGGGTCTGTGGCATCGGGCCGTCGGCGGCCGACACCACCAAAATACCGGCGTCCATCTGGGCGGCTCCGGTGATCATGTTCTTAACGTAGTCGGCGTGCCCCGGGCAGTCGACGTGGGCGTAGTGCCGCTTGTCGGTTTCGTACTCCTGGTGAGAGGTGGCGATGGTAATTCCCCGCTCGCGTTCTTCGGGGGCGTTGTCGATCTGGGCATACGAGGTGGCTTTGGCCTGGCCGCTTTTAGCCAAAACGGTGGTGATAGCGGCGGTTAAGGTGGTTTTACCGTGATCGACGTGGCCAATCGTACCAACGTTTAAATGCGGTTTGGTACGGGCGTATGTTTCTGTAGCCATTAGTTCTCCTTTACTTGCTGTCAACTCAGGGCGATGCGCAAAAGCCGCCACTGCAACCTGTTTCTCCGCCGGACGGCGGACCAATCTGGCGGTTCGCGTTGACCGTTTGTGATCATCAATTTCAGGCAATAAAAATAACTGCCCGCTTGGACTTTAGCTATTATAGAGATACGCCGCTGAGTTTGTAAATAGTTTTACGCCTACGCCCGTCCCCGGACCGCCTTGATAGCCGCCACAATCAAATAGCCGGCCAGCGCATACACCAGCATCGCAAACAGCGTGGCAACCTCTAGCCCCGGCAGTTCATTTTCGATCTGCAGGTTAAAGATGCCGAAAAACGGACTGACTAGCGGGCGCGACAAAGCATAGATGAACTGGACGAAAGCGCTGGCGGTCGACGCCCCCAGCAGCCGCAAAATCAGCCGCAGCGCCAACAGAGTCTCAATGACTCCAACTATCAGCCACACGATCTGGCTGGCGCGATCTACGGCCACCGGCTGAGCTGTCCCACCGGTATTAACAACGGTAGTGCCGCCGTCCGCTGCCCTGGTGTCGTTGTCTTCAACTACTCTTGCCATAATATAACTCCTTTGATTAATAGATCTATTGTGGCTAACCTAGCGACCAATATCATTGTGCAAACTTACAGCTCAACTTCGTAGAAGTGTCAAAAGAGAAAGGACTCCAGCCGATTGGTTGGCTAGAGTCCAAAACTAATTAGTAGCGGCTAAGAGAGTGTGGGCGCAGCGGTTCGGCGCCGCCGCACCCACCTCGTAGCATTGCGCTTTAATTGAGGGCTCCCTACCGATTCCTCTCGTGTATGATCTGACCAGGATCCGAGGGGAGCCACAACCGCCAAGTCATCGAAAGCGCCCTTTCGATGGGTCGCACACGAGGTACCGATCGACAGGCCTGGAAAGGCGCCCAGACCCCGGTTCCGTCGCGTGTGTGCCTCTAGCTCCGAGCCCTCCAAAACGCCAGCAAAACATAACTGACTTGGAGGGGAATTACCGTCCTTCGGCCGGCGCTGATTAAGTCGTCTTGAGTAACGACTCGCACGCAGCTTTAAAAACAACGGCCTACTTTGCCCGGAGTGTCGGCACGCCTGTTGCTACCTTAGGTAGCGGCTCCCGGAGTTCATTTATGAACCGAAGGAGCCGCTACCCAAGAAAGTTGTTAAAGAAGAGCTATTTGAAAATAACATACTTTCAGCTTTTTTGCAACTAAAAGGGTGCTGCGTCGTATCGAAGAAAGAAGCGTCTTACGCCTTGGCGGTACGCTTGCCGATGATCTCGTCGGCGACGTTGCGCGGCACCTCGGCGTAGTGATCGAACTCCATCGAGTTGCTGCCCCGTCCCTGCGTCATGCTGCGCAAGGTGGTGGTGTAGCCGAACATTTCAGCCAACGGCACCATGGCGGCCACCACCTTGGCCTGGCCGCGGTCTTCCATCTTTTCGATCCGGCCGCGCTTAGAGTTTAAGTCGCCGATGACGTCACCCATAAACTCTTCCGCCACCACCACCTCTACCTTCATAATCGGTTCCAAAATGATTGGGTCGGCTTTACGGACCCCCTCCTGCAGCGCCATCGAACCAGCGATTTTAAAAGCCATCTCGCTTGAGTCAACGTCATGATAGGAGCCGTCATACAAAGTCACCTTCACGTCCACCACCGGGTATCCGGCCAGCACCCCGTTTTGCAGAGCCTCTTTCACACCCTGCTCAACCGGGGCGACGTACTCGCGCGGCACCGAGCCGCCGACGATCTTGTTTTCGAACACGAAGCCGCCGCCCGGCTCCTGCGGAGTCAGCTCCAGCCAAACATGGCCGTACTGGCCGCGGCCGCCGGATTGTCGCACAAACTTACCCTCGGCCTTGGTGGCTTTTTTGATGGTTTCGCGATACGCCACCTGGGGTTTGCCGATGTTGGCCTCAACCTTAAACTCACGCTTCATCCGGTCAACGATAATGTCCAGGTGCAGCTCCCCCATGCCGGAAATAAGCGTCTGATTGGTCTCCTCGTCGCTGCGGATACGGAACGTCGGGTCCTCCTCGGCCAGCCGCTGCAGCGCCAAGCTCATTTTTTCCTGATCGGCCTTGGTTTTGGGTTCAATGGCGATACTGATGACCGGCTCGGGGAAGGTAATCGATTCCAAAATGACGGGATGGGCCGTGTCGCACAAAGTGTGGCCGGTGGTAGTGCCTTTCAGCCCGACCGCAGCGGCGATGTCACCGGCGTACACCTGCGCCACCTCCTCGCGCGAGTTGGCGTGCATGCGCAGTATCCGGCCGATGCGTTCTTTTTGCCCGGTAGAGGAGTTTAGTATGTAAGAGCCGGCTTGCAGCGTACCCGAGTAAACACGAAAGAAGGCCAACTTACCGACAAAGGGGTCGGTGGCGATCTTAAAGGCCAAAGCGGAAAAGGGCTCCTCGTCGCTGGCGTGACGCAAAACCTCATCACCGGTTTTGGGATCGGTGCCCTTGATGCTCTCGATATCAAGCGGCGAGGGCAGGTAAGCGTTAACGGCGTCGAGCAGCATCTGTACACCCTTGTTTTTGAGCGCCGAGCCGCACAGTACCGGATACAACTGACCGGTAATGGTGGCGTGGCGCAGCCCAGCTACCAGCTCGTCTGGCGTAATCTCTTCGCCTTCCAGAAACTTTTCGGTCAGCGCCTCGTCGGTTTCGGCCACCCGCTCAACCATGGTGGCACGGTACTCCTCGGCTTGCGGGCGCATGTGGTCGGGAATGTCGGTAATCTCAATCTGCTTGCCAAGATCATCCTTAAAAATGCGCGCCTTCATACCGATCAGGTCGATAATCCCCTGAAAGCTGCTTTCGGCCCCGATCGGCAGCTGAACGGCCACCGCCTTGTCGCTTAAGCGGTTCCAAATGCTCTTTAGATCAGCGTAAAAGTCGGCGCCGGTGCGGTCCATTTTGTTAATAAAACAGATCCGCGGCACGTTGTACTTGTCGGCCTGGCGCCAGACCGTTTCCGACTGCGGCTCAACCCCCGCCACACCGTCAAACACCGTCACGCCGCCGTCCAGCACCCGCAGGCTGCGCTCTACCTCGACGGTAAAGTCGACGTGCCCGGGCGTGTCGATAATGTTGATGCGGTGGTCGCGCCAAAAACAGGTAGTGGCGGCCGAAGTGATGGTGATGCCGCGCTCCTGCTCCTGCTCCATCCAGTCCATGGTGGCCTCGCCCTCGTGCACCTCGCCGATTTTGTGAGTTTTACCGGTATAGAAAAGCACCCGTTCGGTTACGGTGGTTTTGCCGGCATCAATATGAGCGATAATGCCGATGTTTCTGGTTTTGTCTAAACTGTATTCGCGGGGCATTTAGTTATCCTTTTCTTCATGATCATTATCCGGGATGCGGCTTTATCATTAATCCCAAATCAAAAAAAGCGTCTTAGACACTTGCCTGATATTACCCGAAAAAGCGGTTTTATTCAAGAGCGCCGAGCTACAACAAGCCAAATTGCTGATTTTCTGGTATAAACGATGTACCGATTCGTGTCCGCGCCCACCCGAAAGGCGGAAACATGGAGCGCATTGACAACCTGCTGGCCAGCTTTTGGAGCATCATTCTCAAGCCATTGTGCTTCTTGACGGGCCGCGACAACTTCTTCTTTGCCCACTTTACCTTACTGCTGGCCGCTATGCCGCTAGCTGTCGCCGGGCTGTTATCCAGCCCCCTATATTGGATATCGTTCGTAATTCAAGCGATGGCGTTGGTCCGCCTCCGGGGCACTTACCGTCTACTGGAACATTTCGCCGCCCAGTCAGGGGCAACAAAGGTTTGGCCGTTCACGCCGCAACAATGGCAGCGCTTCAGGCTGCTCAGAATCATGTTGACACTACTCGGCATGGTCTTTCTTAGTTCGCAGGAGCAGGTAATCCAGCTCTTCGGCGCCAGTCTTCTACTGACCGCTACCAGCATGTACTTTGCCGCCGATTTTAGACCCCGCCGCCCCAGTATTGTCACGCGAGCCGTTAAGCGGGCTGGCCGGATACTTAGCAGAGTCCGGCTGCCTTCACCGCTGCCGCAGCCGACATAAACCCATCGCCCTGACGCAACGAGCGACCCCCCGCTGTGTCGGGGCGTCGCTTTTTTACGGGTGTACGAGAAACTCTCACGCAGTTTCACTGTCGTGATCTTCACAGTTATGCTAGTCCAAACGCCACTAGCCCAAGCTGGTCGATTTTGCCGCCATACCAACGCTCGTAGCTCGCCAGCATCGCCTCCCTTGAACCGACCTCCGGGGCGATCTTCCTCCAGTCGACCTCATCGAGCAACGCGCTAACGTCCTTAAAATGATGAACGGAAGTAACCCGCTTCTCCAGTCTATCCGCCCCGCACAGCATCACCAAGACATCGCTAACTTGAACGCCACGGTATCTAGGCGTCGCCGCCCTGGTCTCAACGGTTTTGTCACCGTTTTTTATAGCATCAAAGACGGGTCTATCGGCAGCGCGAAACCTTACCACTACTTTTTTCACTGACTATCGGGCAGATCCCAAACCTTTAAACCGATCTGGTCGTCGAAGTGCTTTTGGTACTTGCTATCAAACTTTTGCAAGATTATCTCGACGGCGGCCGAGCATGATCCGCTAACCAGATGACCACCAAAAGTACGCATCTGTTCATCGGAAACCACAGCGTGCAGATGTACCAGCGGCTTACCCTCAAACAGCGCCACGTTGCCGGTGAGTGAAGCGATCTCAAAAACCCCCTCCAGCCGCTCCTGGTGGTACTTCTTTTTATCCATCCGGTAGTGCGCCAGCGTCGGACTCTCCACTGAGCCAATGCCTGAAATGGAGGCGTTGGTTATCGCGTACTGCCGGCACAGAGCTTCAATCGACGGCGTAATCTCCTCGCCCGGATCCAGCCGAATGATGTAGCTTGATTGATCTAGCCCGGTTAATTTCATGGTTACTTCAGCATATCACGCATAGTTGGCCCAGTCAGACTAGTTGCAAACCAAGCGCAAATAGTAGCACAGAGGACCCAAAACCAGGTTGACTGATAGTTACATATATGCTACTGTATGATAATCCTAAGCATGGCCAACTGCTACAGGAGGTCCCCGGAAAAAATGAATATTTTGGTTTTGCCGACAAAGTATCGCCCTGGCCGGCAATTCGTCCTGCTCCAACGGGAGCTGCATTCCGGTCTGGTCCTGACTCATGTGGAGCTATACCTTGCTGCAAGATCATGGCGAAGAGTACTGACCGAGCAACCTGCCTTCGGCGACCGCATCACCACATTTGAGAGCGTCCGGTCTTGGTTTGTTGGCGGAGTCTGGGATGAAAAGCTGATCGTTGAAACGAACAACGACACGGCGGCAGACTCGGACCTCGTCAATGACCTCGTCTCCCTTTTGCAGGAGTATGAAGGCACGGGGGTCCCTTTCTTCGCCGCCTCGCCGCTAAGGCAAGATCCAGCGGGGCTTGTCGTCGGGCATCTGCTACAAAGCCAGCCGATTTAGCTAATCGCGTCACGACGAAACGTCCGTTGCAGCGGCACAAAAAAGTGTCCGTTGCGGCGGACACTTTTTTGTTCAACTACTGAAGTCGGGCGCTAATACCGGGCGTAGTGGGCGAAGGCTTTGTTGGCCTCGGCCATTTTGTGGGTGTCTTCGCGTTTTTTAATGGCGTCGCCGGTGTTGTTGAAGGCGTTTAGCAGTTCGTCGGCCAGGCGCTGGTCGAACGACTTGCCCGACTTGGTTCGGGCGGCGCTTAAGATCCAGGTCATGGCTAGATGGATCTTGCGGTCACCGCGCACCTCGATCGGCACCTGGTAGGTGGCGCCGCCGATGCGTTTGGCTTTCACCTGCAATACCGGCGAAACGTTCTTGACGGCCGCCTCGAACACCCCCAGCGGCTCCTGCTTGCTCTTGGCCTCGATCGCTGCGAAAGCGTCGTAAATCAGGCGCTCGGCCAGACGTTTCTTGCCGTCTTCCATCACCTTGTTGATCATCTTGGTTACCAGAACGTTCTGGTACTTAATATCCGGCTCCAGCGGGCGCTTGAAGGATTTGGTTTTTTTACGCGGCATGGAGTTTCCCTTAGCTCTTAGGTTTCTTGGCGCCGTACTTGCTGCGTCCCTGGGCCCGCTTGGCCACCCCCGCGGTGTCGAGGGCGCCGCGGACGATGTGGTAACGCACCCCACCCAGGTCCTTGACCCGGCCGCCCCGTAGCAACACCACCGAGTGCTCCTGCAGGTTGTGCCCGATACCGGGGATGTAGGCGGTTACCTCCATGCCGTTGGTCAGGCGCACCCGGGCCACTTTGCGCAAAGCCGAGTTGGGCTTGCGCGGGGTGGCGGTAAACACCTTGACGCAGACCCCGCGCTTGAGCGGCGCCGGCGCGCTAAAGGTGCGGCTTTTGAGCGCGTTGTAGGTGCGCCCCAGCGCCGGGGTGTCGGTTTTGCGCTGGCTGGTCGCCCGCGGTTTGCGGATCAGTTGGTTGATGGTTGGCATTGGATTCCTTAGGTTTTGGGGTGGAGAGTCAGGATCAAGAGCGCTTGCTCTGTCCTTAAGCAGGGTGCCACTCGATACCCTTACTTTAACTTACTCAGTTAAGCAGCTTTTGCCCCTTGAGTCAACTCTTCGGCGGCGTCGCCGCCTGCTGTAGAGTCGGACTGGACGGCGGCGGCTTCGGCCGCTCTGGCATCGGCGTTGTACTCATCGGTGGTGTGTCTGAAGCCGGTACCAACCGGAATCAGGCGGCCGATGATGACGTTCTCTTTTAAGCCGCGCAGCCGGTCGACCTTACCGCGGGTAGCCGCTTGGATCAGTACCCGGGTAGTGTCTTGAAAACTGGCGGCGCTCAGAAACGAGTCGGACGACAGCGAGATTTTGCTCACCCCAAGCAGGAGCTGCTCGTAGGTAGCCGTCCGCTTACCGGCGGCCTCAAGTTCGGCGTTCTCTTCGACAACCGCCAGCTTACTGACGATGTCGCCGGTCACAAACAGAGTGTCTCCGGGCTCCTCGATCTGTACCCGCGACAGCATCTGACGGATGACAACTTCTATATGCTTATCGGAGATGGGCTGGCCCTGCGAAGCGTAAATCGACTGCACCTCCGCCACAATGTAGCGCTGCACCGCCACCTCGCCCAACAGCTGCAGGATCTCTTGCAAGCTGATCGAGCCCTCGGTCAGCCGCTGCCCGACGCCGACCAGATCGCCGTCAGACACCTCCAGGTTCTGGTAACTGGGGACGGCATACTCTTTGTCGTTACCGCCGCTGTGGGTCAGCAGTAGCTTGTCTCCCGACAGCTTGACGGTGCCCTCCGCCTTGGCTTTGAGTGGTTTCTTGCCGCCGGCCTCGGCCGCGATGACGTCGCCGGCCACCACCTTGGCGCCCGATTTGACGCTGGCGGTACGCCCTCCCAGCTCGTACTCGGTGACCTTCAGTTCGGCGGGGGAAATCCGGATAATGCGCTTACCGGGCGCCGCGTGAACACTGACCACGCCGCTAATTTCACTAATCACCGCCTGACCCTTGGGGTTACGCGCCTCGAAGATCTCCTCCACCCGCGGCAAACCGGTGGTGATGTCCTCGCCGGCCACTCCGCCCTTATGGAAGGTTTTCATGGTTAACTGGGTACCGGGCTCGCCAATGGACTGGGCAGCGATCACCCCCACCGGCTCTCCCATCGCCACCAGCCGGCCGCGGGCCAGGTCGAGGCCGTAGCAAGCCTGACAGATGCCCCAGTAGGTGCGACACCTTAGTACACTGCGCAGGCGGACCGCCGCGATGTCAGAGCGATCGATGGCGGCGGCAATATTGTCGGTAATCATCTCGCCGGCCTTGACCAGTACCTTTTTATCCTGGTCCTTGACGTCCTCAACCGCCACTCGTCCCGCCAGACGGTAGGCAAAACTCTCGCCGATCGCCTCCGACTCCCCTCTGGTGACGACGCTGCCTTCGCTGTCACCGCAGTCGTCAACGGTGATGATGACATCCTGGGCCACGTCGACCAGCCGCCGGGTCAAGTACCCCGACTCGGCGGTCTTTAGGGCGGTGTCGGTTAACCCCTTGCGGGCGCCGTGGGTAGAGTTAAAGTACTCCAACACCGAAAAGCCTTCCTTGTAGTTAGACCTGATCGGCAACTCGATGGTGCGTCCGGCCGGGTCGGCCACCAGTCCAAGCATGCCGGCTATCTGGTTGGCTTGAGACAGGTCACCGGCCGCCCCCGAGTCGATAAAGACGTTGGTCGAGGTCGACTGGTGCTTCAGTACCCGCTCCAGTGAGTCGGTAATCTTTTCGTTCACCTGCTTCCAGTTGTCGACCGTCCGGTTGTAGCGCTCCTCCTCGGTCACAAACCCCTGCTCGTACTGCTTGCTGATACCGATGGAACGCTCCTCGCCGGCGTCAATCAGCGCCTGCTTATCCTCGGGGATGACGAAGTCATCGATGCCGACGGAGATGCCCGACTCGGTCGCGTAGCGAAAACCGAGGTTCTTGATGTCGTTGACCGCCCGGGCCGTCACCTCCGAGCCGCATTTGGCGAAGATCTCGGCCACCAGGCGCTGCAGCGTCTTTTTGGTCATGGTTTCGTTGCGAAAGCCCAGTCCTTCAGGCAAAGCCTCATTAAACAGCAGGCGGCCGATGGTCGTCTCGATCAACCGGCCCTCCACCGGCAGCTTGACCTTGGCCTGCAAAGCGGTCATGCGTAGCTCGTGACTGTAAAGCGCCTCGTTGATAGACGAAAAGGTTTTAACCGCTTGCTGCGCACCGAACTTGTCGAAGGTCAGGTAGTAACAGCCGAGCACCATGTCTTTAGAAGGGTTGACCACCGCTGAACCGTCGGCCGGCTTGAGCAGGTTGTTGGCCGCCAGCATGATCTCGCGGGCCTCACGCTGAGCCGCCTCACTCAAAGGCACGTGTACCGCCATCTGGTCGCCGTCAAAGTCAGCGTTAAAGGCGGCACAGACCAAGGGATGCAGCTGGATCGCCTTACCCTCGATCAAAATGGGCTGGAAGGCCTGGATACCCAGACGGTGCAGCGTCGGCGCGCGGTTTAACAGTACGTACTTGTCGGCGATAATGTCCTCCAGCGCGTCCCAGACCTCGTTGCGCCCGCGCTCGATCATGCGGCTGGCGCTCTTGACGTTGTGAGTTAAATCCTGCTCGATCAGCTGACCGATGATAAACGGCTTAAACAGCTCCAGTGCCATCATCTTAGGTAAGCCGCACTGGTGCAGGTTCAGGTTTGGCCCCGCCACGATCACGCTGCGGCCGGAGTAGTCTACCCGCTTACCCAGCAGGTTCTGCCGGAAACGGCCCTGCTTACCCTTGAGCATATCGCTCAGCGACTTCAGTTTACGCCTGACGCCGGTGGAGCTGACCGCCCGCTCCCGCCGGGCGTTGTTGTCGATCAAAGCGTCAACCGCCTCTTGCAACATGCGCTTCTCATTGCGGCAGATCACCTCCGGCGCACCCAGCTCAACCAGGCGCTTCAGGCGGTTGTTGCGGTTAATAACCCGGCGGTACAGGTCGTTTAGGTCCGAGGCCGCAAAGCGCCCTCCGGCCAGCTGGACCATCGGCCTCAGGTCCGGCGGAATGACCGGCAGCTCGGTTACCACCATCCAGTGCGGCCGGATCCCGGCCGCCTTCATGCCCTCAAGCATCTTCAGGCGCTTAAAGATCTTTTTGCGCTTCTGGCCCTGTGACTCCTCGGCCTCCTGGGCCAGGTCGGACACTAAAGTCTCCATATCGATCGCTTCCAGCAGCCGGCGGATCGCTTCGGCTCCCATGCCGGCGGTAAACAGATCGGGGAAACGGCTGCTTAAATCACGGTATTTACTCTCGCTAAGCAGCTGAAACAGCGCCAGTCCCTCGATTTCCGCCTTGCTGGCGGCAAACTCGCTTTCCAATTCAGCTACCGCCGCCGTGGCGGGGTCGTCGGAGGACAGCCGCTCGGCCCGGCGGGCGTCGAACTCGGCCGCCAGGTCCTTTAAGATACGGGCGCGCTCGTCCTCGCTGATGCTCATGATCACGTAGTTGGCAAAGTACACCACCCGCTCCAGATCGCGAATGCTCATGTTTAAAACCAAACCGATGCTGGAAGGGGTGCCGCGCAAGAACCAGATGTGCGTCACCGGCACGGCCAGGCTAATGTGGCCCATGCGTTCACGCCGCACGATCGAGCGGGTCACCCGCACGCCGCACTTGTCGCAGACCACGTCTTTGTAGCGCAAGCGCTTATACTTGCCGCAGTAACACTCCCAGTCTTTGGTCGGACCAAATATGCGTTCGCAAAACAAGCCGTCTTTTTCCGGTTTTTGAGTGCGGTAGTTGATGGTTTCCGGCTTTGTTACCTCTCCGTGCGACCAGTCCAGAATCTGCTCCGGCGACGCTAAGCTCAAACGGACCGCGTCAAACTCACTGGTTTGTTGTTCTAATAGTGCGTCGTTCATTGGGACTCCTGATTACTTGGGTGTAGGGTGTCTGGCTGAGTAAGTAACGGCGCCCGCCGGCCGGCCAGGCGCGGCGTTGCCCTATACCCGGTCATTGCGCTTCCTCGGGGCCGGCGGCGGCTTCGGCCTCTTCCAGCGCCTCAAACTGGTTCTCGCTGCCGGCGGCCAGGTCTACCAGCGGCATGTCGGCCACCGCGGCGTCACCGGTGATCAGCTGCTCCGTCCCCAGCTCGCTGACCTCGGCCTCCAAACCGGCTGAAAGCACCTCTTCGGCGTCAACCTCAACCTCGCGGTCGGCGCGTTCTTTGATCAGTTCCACGCCCAGCGTTAAGCTTTGCAGCTCCTTCACCAGCACGTTAAACGACTCCGGGATACGCGGACCGCGAATGGCTTCGTTCTTAATGATGGCCTCGTAGGCCTTACTGCGGCCGACCACGTCATCGGACTTAATGGTTAGTATCTCTTGCAGGGTGTTAGCGGCGCCGTAGGCCTCCAGCGCCCACACCTCCATCTCGCCGAAGCGCTGGCCGCCCATCTGGGCTTTGCCGCCCAGCGGCTGCTGCGTCACCATGGCGTAAGGGCCGGTGCTGCGGGCATGGATCTTGTCGTCGACCATGTGGTGCAGTTTCAGCATGTACTTATAACCCACGGTGGTGCGCTCCTGAAACGGCTCCCCCGTCAGCCCGTTGTAAAGCTGGGTCTTGCCGTCTTCCGGCAGCCCGGCCCGCTTCAGCTCGCTCTTGATCTGCCCGATAGCGACGCCGTCAAACACCGGCGAAGCCACCCGGTAGCCCAAGGCCTGGGCCGCCCAGCTCAGATGGGTCTCAAAAATCTGGCCGATGTTCATGCGGGTGCCAACACCGAGCGGGTTTAAAAGCATGTCAACCGGGGTGCCATCCTCCATGTAAGGCATGTCCTCAACCGGCAGGATGCGGGCGATAACCCCCTTGTTGCCGTGCCGGCCGGCCATCTTGTCACCGACCGAAATTTTGCGCATCTGGGCCACCGAGACGTGCAGCTGGGAGATAACCCCGGCCGGCAGCTCGTCGCCCTGCTCGCGCGAGAAGATCTTGACGCCCACCACCTTACCGCTCTCACCGTTTGACATGCGCAGCGAGGTGTCTTTAACGTCGCGGGCCTTTTCGCCGAAGATGGCCCTCAACAGCTTCTCTTCACTAGAGAGCTCCTGCTCGCCCTTAGGGGTGATCTTACCGACTAAAATGTCGCCGGCCCGCACCTCGGCGCCGATGCGCACGATTCCGGTCTCGTCCAGGTCTTTTAGGCTCTCTTCGGAAACGTTAGCGATGTCGCGGGTGATCACCTCGGCCCCCAGCTTGGTGTCACGCACGTCCAGCTGGTAGGTCTCGATGTGGATCGAGGTGTAGCGGTCATCGCCCACCAGGCGCTGAGACAAAACCACCGCGTCTTCGAAGTTGTAACCGCCCCAGTTCATGAAGGCCACCAGTACGTTTTGACCCAGCGCCAGCTCACCGTTATCGGTCGACATGCCGTCGACCAGTATGTCGCCTTTTTTAACGGTTTGACCGCCCTCAACCTTAACCTTTTGATGGATGCTGGTGCCGACGTTACTGCGCACGAAGTTTAGCAGCTCATAAGTTTTAGCGGTGCCGCCGGCGTAGGTCACGCTAACGCTCGAGGCGTTGGCGCTGTCAACGGTGCCGTCGGCTTCGGCCACAATCACCTGCCCGGAGTCCTTGGCTACCACTCCTTCCATGCCGGTGCCGACGATTGGCGCCTCCGGGCGCACCAGCGCCACGGCCTGTTTTTGCATGTTGGCGCCCATCAGCGCCCGGCGGGCGTAGTCGTGCTCCAGAAACGGAATCAGGGCGGTCGAGACGCTGACGATCTGCTTACTGGAGACGTCCATAAACTGGACGTTGTCGGCCGGCTCCTCCTCGGCCTCACCGGACCGCCGCACAGCCACCCGCTCTTCGGTAAAGTAACCGTCCTCGCCCACCATGGTGTTGGCTTGGGTGATCACCACGTTCTCTTCATCGGAAGCGTCCAGGTAAACGATCTGGTCGGTCACCTTGGCCTTAACCGGAACACTGTCTTGACCCAGTTTGGCCAGACGCTTAGCGGCGGCGGCGGTAATTTTGTCGCCCGGCTGACAGATTGTGCCCTTGTCGTCTTTCAGCGTAGTGCGGGCGATGTGGCCCTCGCTGTCGGCCGGGGAAACCGCGTTAATGACGCGGCGGTAAGGGGTTTCGATAAAGCCGTACTCGTTGACCTTGGCGTAGCAGGCCATGTTACTGACCAGCCCGATGTTGGGACCCTCGGGCGTCTCGATCGGGCACATCCGCCCGTAGTGGGTCTTGTGCACGTCACGCACCTCGAAACCCGCCCGTTCGCGCGACAGCCCGCCCGGACCCATGGCGTTGAGGCGCCGCTTATGGACGATTTCGGCCAGCGGGTTGATCTGATCCATAAACTGCGACAGCTGCGAACTGGCAAAGAACTCCCGGACGCTGGCCACCACCGGGCGGACGTTCACCAGCTGCCCGGGCGTAACGGTGGCGGTGTCGTAAACGCTCATGCGGTCCTTGACGATCCGTTCCATGCGCAGCAACCCCACCCGGAACTTGCCCTGGATCAACTCACCGACCATTTTCAAACGGCGGTTGGCCAGGTTGTCGATGTCGTCGGCCCGCCCCTGTACGTTGTACAAACGGATAATTTCGCGCACGATCTCCACCAGATCCTCCCGCCGCAGCACCCGGTGCTCGCCGTCATTGGGCACGTCCAGGCCGAGACGCTTGTTCAGCTTGTAGCGGCCCACCTTAGAAAGGTCGTAGCGCTTGGGGTCAAAGAACATCGACTCAATCAAGGCCTTGGAGTTCTCGACGGTAGCCAGATCACCGGGACGGATGCGGCGGTACACCTCCATCAGCGCCTCGCTGACGGTGGCGGCCGGGTCTTTGTCCAGCGTCTCGGCAATCAGCTTCAGCTCGCCGGTGTCGATGTCACGAAACAGCGCCTTGATCTCGGTGTCGCTGGAGTAACCAAAGGCCCGCAGCAGCGTGGTAACCGGCAGCTTGCGCTTGCGGTCGATCTTAACCGAGATAACGCCGGTAGCGGAGGTGTCAAGCTCCAGCCAGGCCCCGCGGCTGGGAATGACCTTGGCTCCGAACAGCTCGGTGCCGGTTGAGCCCTCGGAGGTGAAAAAAGCGCCCGGTGAACGCACCAACTGCGAAACCACCACGCGCTCGACGCCGTTAATCACAAACGTACCCCGCTCGGTCATCCAGGGGTAGTCGCCCAGAAAGATCTCTTGCTCCCTGATCTCGCCGGTCTCTTTGTTGACCAGCTCCACCTGGGCTTTCAGCGAGACCTCGTAAGAAATGTTCTTTAGCTTGGCTTCTTTTTCGGAGTACTTTGGCTCTTCAAAGCGGAAATCCTTAAAGTACAGGGCCAGGTTTTTGCCGGTAAAGTCCTCGATCGGACTGATCTCGGCCAGCAGCTCGTTGAGCCCTTCGCCGGTAAACCACTCGAACGACTGAAGCTGGGTCTCGATCAGGTTCGGCAGGGGCAGGACTTCTTTGGAAGGGTTAAGAAATTTCCGCGTGGTCGCTCCGCTTTGGGCCAAAATGCACTCCTCCTTAATTCCGGCAACTGCCGGAATCTAAGCAATTAATAAACTAACCGCGTGCCAGGCGATGTGGTTGATGGTTTATAAGTTTGGTTTGAAGAGGCTTTTCTAAACGCACAAAACAAGGGCCGGCGACTCCCCGCTATGGTTATTTAAGCGTCCTCTATTACCCCCATTCTGACTACCCTTGTCTAACCTGTCAACAGTTTTTAGCAGATTTTTTAGTGTCCCACTTTGAAGTTTACTCGACCAAACGTTGTCGTAGTATACGAGATAAAGACCGATCAGGGTGAAACTAACCACCACCCGCTTATGCTGTTGTTTTGGCTGCCAAGAGTTTATGATCAAAACTTGAGAGTGGCGAGGCTGCTTTTACTGTCCGTCCTTTAACAAACTTGCCGGCGAGGGGAGGTCGACATGGCAAAGAAAATTTACGTTGCGCTGGGCGACTCGATTTCGATCGATGAGTATGCGGGGGGAGCTGGTTGCGGCGCAGCCAGTTTACTACATCGAAATCGCGATGACCGTTTTCCGGACTGGACCGGCCGTGATCTAGTAACGGCTGTTCCGGGCATAAGAGCTGCAACGTTTGCCAAGGACGGTGCAACTACGGCAACGGTTCTGACTCAGCAACTACCCCCGCTCGCAACCACAGAACTCGAAGCGACAGTAGTAACCCTAACCGTCGGCGGCAACGATTTACTGCAACCCTTTAGCAGTGGGTTGTACCAGCCGGCAGTAACGCAGATCCGGCGTAACCTCAACCAGATAGTAGCTCGGCTGCGCAGCCTGTTTCCCTGGGCTGCTATTGCGCTGGCCAACGTCTATGATCCCAGCGATGCCACCGGCAATCTGTCGATCTTAGAACTGCCGACCGGGCTCAAGGCGCTGGAGACGCTAGCCGCCTGCAATCAGCAGATTGCCGAAGTCGCAAGGGTTTACGACTGCGCTCTGGCGGATATTCACTCGCGTTTTATAGGGCATGGAGCCAAGGCCGGTGACCCAAGCCAGTCCGATCCCCGGCCCGACCGCGACCTTTGGTACTGCTTTGATGTGGAACCAAACGCTTGGGGCGCCAGTGCGGTTCGAGCCGCCTTTTGGGAGGCTCTGGCCAACAGTGGCCTCCTCGGGCGGCGGTAGACCAAGCCGAGAAGTCGCTAGCCCCTTCCCTCTCCAGAGGACGCTGCCTAGCCAACCACCTGAACCGCGCCTCCGACGAGAGTCCCCGACTGCTTGTCGGAGGCGATCGTCTTTTTAAACCGCTCCAAATCAAACGCACGCCAAAACTAGCGTTCGTACAGTCTCGACTCCCTTGGTCCATGGGCGTTGGTTTGCATTATGTTGCGACGGTATACGAAACCGCACCGCTCGTAAAAGCGACGCAAAGACTCGTTGGTGGCGATACAATCCAGGCGCAAAAAGCGCTTGCTGCGCCGCGCCGCCTCTTTTTGCACCTCGTCAAGTATGGCTTGCCCCAGCCCCTGGCCTTTCAGGCTGCGCCTGACCGCCAGCGAATGCACGTATAGCGCCTGCCGGTCATCCGGACCCCAAACAGCCTCGTCAGACTCCTGGATCCTGACCGTGCCGATGCATTCGTTATCGCGGTAAACCAAAAACATTTCCCGTGCTCGAATAGCCTCCAGCACCAACCAGTCGGGGAACCGCTCCGGCCACTGGTCGAGCACTCCCCTGGCTTCCCGCATCCAACGACCCGACTCGCTCAGTATCGCCTGAACCACCCCAAGATCAAGTTCGGAGGCTAAAACTAACTCGAGATCTTTCTTCAACAATTACCACTCTTACTAAGTTAGCCCGTCAAGAATACCGACCGACCGGTCAACGGTAATATACAATTGCGTTATGAATCAAGAAAAATATGCTGGGCTTTTTGAACGTTATGCCCAGCATACGAACGGCAAGCAGATTATCGGCACAAGGCTGGCCAAGCTTGCTGACACTTTTCATAAGGCCAGGATTTTAGATGTGGGTGCCGGTAACGGCAGTATATCCCGCATGTTACTACCGCACGCAGACTACTTACACTCTATCGAGCCGAACCCCCAATTTACAGCGGCGCTGACAAGCCTGGCAAGTGATGGATATGGTTTTTCGATAACCTCGGTGCAAGACTTTGACGGCGTCGGGACACCGTACGACCTGATTATACTGTCGTACGTCCTGGAGTCGATTGAACCGGATGAATGGAATCGGATTTTGCGTAAGCTTTACGGACTACTAAGTAACCACGGGCGAATTATAGGGGTAACCTACCTTGACGGCTGCGGCTGGGATAGCTTTGCGGCAATTGCGGCAAGTCTAAGTGGTAGCAAACGTCAAGCGGGGCTAGGGTACGTCACCAAAAAAGCCCGCGAAGCCGGCTTCAATCTTAGTGTGCTGGAGATAGTAGACACAGAGATCTGGGGCAAGACTCTGCAGAATCTGTACTACAATCTGGAATTTTACTTCGTCAAGCGCATGGAGGTCTATGAAGGCAAGCAGCAACAGTTGAAATCCGAACTGTCCAAGTTAACCGTCGAGAAGAATGACCGTACAATCTTGTCTGTCCAAGAAGTCATTTTTGAGCTTTGGCCGTTGAGGCTACAGTAAGTCCATCACCTTCAAGGTACTTCTTATTGCTTGAGCACACACCTTATCTAGCTGTTCTTCCTGACCAGCAAAAGCATCTAAAATCCGTCTATCACTTCGTACTTTGTCGAAGTTAGCACTTAGCAGCTCCCTCACTTTGTTTCGAGCACCTTCCATGTCACCTGGCTCTGCTTCATCCAAGATAGCCTTTAAGGCTGGCCCTGCATCGGCAAAGTATTCTGCCGTGACCTCTTCGATTAAGGCGGTTTTTTCAGGCCCTAGCTGGTCTTTTAGTTCGTATGCGTCAACTATTTCATCCGCATACCGATTCACTTCTTCATAATCTTCGGTAGTTGTTTCGGCCCTACCTTCTCTGCCTGCCTTCTTTTCGGCTATGTCTCTAAGAGCTTCTGCCTGCGTAAAAGCCTCATCTGCTGACTGTAAGCGCTCTGACTCGTTAGATTCTTCCTCGTTAGATTCTTGCATGTTCCACCCTCTTAATTGCTAATTTTGCTATTTTTTGCATCGTAGCATAGTGAGTAAGTAAGTTCTAACCTCTTTCGCTGTAGATCAAGAGGCCGACTTTAGGCCCAGCTTCTCCAGCTGGGCGGCGGAGCGGCGGCGCAGGAACAGCGTTTGGGCGACGGCGAACATGAACACGACCCCGCCCACCGCCGTCACTACCTGGGTAACACTCAGCAGGTCGGCCACGATGGCCGCCAGAAAAACCGGCGCGGTAGCCGCTAGGTTAATCATCATGTAAAGCGCGCCGAACACGCGTCCCCGCATAGCATCGGCCGTGCTTTCCTGCAGCAGGGTCTGGGCGGCCACGCTGATGAGCGCGTTCATTAACCCCAGTATCAGCATCAGTGTTCCTGCCACCAGCGCCACCGTAGAGGTCGAGGCGATGACCTCGCCGGCGACCTGTCGGTAAAGCTGACCAGACAGCCCCAACAAGCTTAAGGCGGCTCCGACCACCAGCAACCCGGCAGATATGAGCGTGATCTTAGACAAACGCCGCGCCAGCCGACCCACCACCACCACGCCCAGCACCATGCCGATACCGGTCGGAATCACCAGTACGTGGCTGGCGTTCTGCAGCTCTACCTTAAGCAGCGCCAGCGACAACGCCGGTGCCAGAGCCAACAAAATCCCCACCAGCGCCTGCACCAGCGACAGCTGCACGATGGGAAAGTAAAGGTTGGGGTTGCGCCGGATGGCCAGCCAGTTGGCCTGCAGCTCCCGCCCGGTGGTGGCAAAGATCTGCCGCCAGCGCATAGCGTCCTTGCCTATGGCCGTCAAACCGGGCAGCCACAGCGTCAGCAGGGCGGCGCCGAAAAACATGCCGGCCGCCACATAAAACGGGCCGCTGGTGCCAAACAGGTTGATCACCGGCGCCGAGGCTGAGTAGCCCAAGATAAAGCAGGCGTAAAAGGTTAACACAAACAAGGCGTTAGCGCCCAGTAGGGCCGGTTTACTAACCAGCAAGGGAATGGCGGCGGCTTCGGCCGGCGCAAAGAACTGGGTGATCGACGAGATGGTAAAGGTTAAGGCCAGAATCGCCAGCAGATGGTTGTCGGTCACCAAGTAACCCAGCACCAAAACGCCGCGCAGCAGGTTCGATATTACCAGCACCTTCTTGCGGTCCCAGTGGTCGACGTAAATACCGGCTACGGCCGAAAAAAAGATGGCCGGAATGCCGAACGACAGCACCAGCAAGCTGACCGAGACGTTGGCAAAGCGGGTGCCCTGGGCCAGGTTGTAAATGATGATGATGAGAGCGAAGTTGAGCAGGTTTTGGGCGATCAAAGACAGAATCTGCGCCACCCACAGCTTACTGAAGTGGCCGTGGCGGATAACCGCTAGGTAGCTCAAGCTGCCGGCTCCGTGTTGGCAGGCGTAGGGGTGACGGCACAGTTTCGCACTGGTCTTACCACCCTCAAACCCTACACCCTTTCTCTTAGCTTGGCCGTTTATCCATAATGGCGTCAACTATCCCGTACTGCTTAGCCTCGTCGGCGCTCATGTAAAAGTCGCGGTCGGTATCTTTATTGATGCGCTCTACCGGCTGGCCGGTGTGGTCGGCTAACAGCTGATCGAGATGCTGCCTGGTCCTGAGCGCCTCTTTGGCCGTAATCTCGATGTCGGCCGCGGTGCCGGTAAAGCCGGAGGACGGCTGGTGGATCATCACCTTAGCGTTAGGCAGGGCAAAGCGCTTACCCTTTGCGCCGGCGGCCAGCAGCACCGCCCCCATGCTCATGGCCATCCCCACCACAATGGTGGAAACCTCGGGCTTAATGTAGTTCATGGTATCGTACATCGCCATGCCGGCGTAGACGCTGCCGCCGGGCGAGTTGATGTAAAGGTTGATGTCTTTTTTGGGGTCTTCGCTCTCCAAAAACAGCATCTGGGCGATGACTAAGTTAGCCACCGTCTCATCGATCTCGGTGCCTAAGAAAATAATCCGTTCTTTGAGCAGCCGCGAGTAAATGTCGTAGGCGCGCTCACCCAGACTGGTTTTTTCGATGACGGTCGGTATCAGAATTTGATTTTTCGGGTTCATGGTGCCTCCATTTTAACATAAGGTTCCCGCCGCCGGCCTCGTGACACCCCCCAGATGAGCCAATAGATCAAACACCGGCGTCGGCTTGAAACTACTTAGATTGAGCGGCGGAGTCGCCCTCGACGTACTCCAGCACCTTGCCGACGGTCTTGGTGGTCATTAAGTGGTTGTAAATCTCTTCTTTAATGTGCGGCGCCTTCAGCTCGGTTTGCACCTGCTGGTCGGGGTAGGCCGTCCGCAGACGCTCCAGCTCCTGGTCAACCTCTGCGGGCGTTACCGTCAGGTTCTCTTCCTGGGCGATCCGGCTCAACACCATGGCAACAGCCACCTGCCGCTCCGCCCGGGGGCGCATCTCGTCTTCCAGCTTGTCCAGCGTTTGTTTGGTCAGACCAAGGTACTTGTCGATGTCCAACCCGCTGCCCGCCAGGCGCTCGCTGAGCTCGGCTTTTTGCCGCTCGATCTGCCGGTCGACCAGATGCGGCGGGGTTTTGAGCTTACTGCCGTCGACGATCTCATCTAGCACCGACTGCTCGAACGCCCGGGCCGCCTCGTCGGCTTTTTCAGCCCTGATGCGCTCAGCAATGTCCTGGCGCAACGCCGCCACGGCAGTAAACGGCCCGATCTCGGCGGCGAACGAGTCGTTTATCTCCGGCAAAACCACCTCACGCACCTCCTTGACGCTCACCTGAAACGTCACCTTCTGGCCGGCTAAGCTGGTTTCACGGTAATCTTGCGGGAAGGTCACCTCAAACCGCTTGCTCTCCCCCGCTTTCAGGCCCACCAGCTGCTCCTCGAACCCGGGAATAAAGCTGTTTGAACCCAGCAGCAGGGTGTGATCTTCGGCCGAGGCGCCGGGAACGGGAGCTCCATCCTTGGAGCCCTCAAAGTCGATCACCACCTCGTCGCCGGCTTTGGCCGCCCGGTCGACAGCCGGCTTTTTGGCTAAGCGCTGACGTAAATCCTCGATAGTCCGGTCGACCTCCGCCTCTTGTACCTCTACCTTAGGACGCCGCTTTTTGATCTTCTTATAGTCGGCCAGCTGGATCTTGGGCATAACCGGCACGGTGGCGGTGTACTCCAGCTCGGTGTAGGGGACGAACTTGGTGATGTTGACTTTGGGCGGGGCGATCACCGCCAGACTGTGCTCCTTGACGGCCTGCGCATAGCTAGCCCCCACCGCCGCCTCTAAGACGTCGTTTTGGACGTGGCTTGAGCCCAGCTCGCGCTCCACGATGTGGTCGGGCGCCTTGCCCGGCCGGAACCCGGCCGCCTTCACCCTGCCCCGCAACTGGTCAAACGTCCGCCGGACAATCGGCGCAAAGGCGTCTTGGCTGACGTTAACCGTCAGCGTGGCCTCGGTGTCGGTAGAGTTGGTCACGCTCGACTTCATAAGTCGGCATCATAGCACAAAAAAAGCCCTCCGAAAAGGACAACGCCCCGGCCCCCGCATGATGTTTTGCGGAGGCCAGGGCGACTACATGCCCGTACTGATGGTGCGAGAAGTCCGTCTAAGGACGGGGCCAGACGGTTGGTCGCCGGAGCAGCCTGGCTCGACGCTCGTCGGCTTCGCGTTCGCTCATGGAGCGGTCGAAGATGTGCCGACCGGCTGGGCCCAGAGGCGGGAATCGCCTCAAGTGCGGCTGACCGACGGCTTCGGTGCCGTCAGAGAGGCTGCCCATTACGCGAACACCGGTTGAGCAGCCGGTGTGAACTGCTGAAGGGCGGTGATCATCATCCCCCGCTCCCGAAGCACCTCCACGCGAACGGTCCGGTCCCTGTCCGAGACGTCCAGGACAGTTCCCGGCGCAAAGCCGGTGGGGGCGCAGCGGCACCCACAGACCCCGCAGCCGAGGCCGTTGACGCGCAGGTACACACTCCTGGTGTGGCAGTGGGAGGTCATGTCCCCCATATCCACTGCTTTCACTTCTGACTGCTCTGACTGCAACTTCACGGGCTTACCCGCTTTCTCTCGTACGGTTAAGGGTACGACACCGGACGAAACGAAAACCCGTTTTCGTTTCGCTTGTGAAAGTTCTCCGCCCTTCTAGTTTCCGCCTCAGTGTCAGGTTGAGTGTACCTCTCAGATAGAAAAGTGTCAATACTGTTAGTTTCTTGTATAATCGTCCAAAGAAGTTATGCTAGTTGGAGAACTGTTGTAACTATGCATTAATGGTGCGGATGAGAGGACTTGAACCTCCACGGGGTTGCCCCCACCAGCTCCTAAAGCTGGCGTGTCTGCCATTCCACCACATCCGCTCAACTCTTTTCCAGCTGCTCAGGATCCGCCCGGTAAAAGCTTAGGCTGGAGTCGCCGTACTTACGCGGCCGCACAAGCTGTACCGATTGTAGCGCGGGCGCGGGGGTTCGGCTAGAGTGCGACACCACCATCAGCCCGCCCGCCGTCAACCGCCGCCCCAGCCGGTCGAGCACAACCACGTTGATCTGATCGTACGGCGGGTCGGCCACGATCAAATCAAACTTTGAAGCGTCTGCCAGCCGTGATGACTGCAGCCAGCTTTCAATTCGGCGGCTAATTAGCGTGTAACGCGAGTCCACCGCTAAATCAGCGGCTGATTTCTGGATGGTTTTGGCCACCGCCGCGTTACCCTCGATCGCCACCACCAGCCCCGCCCCGCGGCTCAAACCCTCGAACCCGACGGCGCCGCTGCCGGCGTAGGCGTCCAGCACCGTCAAGCCGCCGACCGGCCCGGCCACGTCAAACAAGGCCGCGCGTAACTTATCGCTCATCGGCCGTACCGCCGCCGTTTTCGGCCGCCTGATCAAGCGGCCCTTTAATTCGCCGGCTAAAACGCGCATCGGCTCAAATTTAAAACTCGGTTAGTTCGCGCTCCCCGGACTCCAGGTAGGCCAACAGCCAAACCAGCCCCACCACCAGGGTAGCGTGAGGGGCGATCTGGGAACGCACCACCCGGGCTAGCTCAGCGGTCCAGCCCTGCTGATAAAAACGCTCGTACAGGTTAAGGCGGGCTACCGCCAGCGCCTCTTGCTTAAAGAAGTTGACCACCCCCAGGCGCCTCGCCTCGGCCAGTTTGGCGTGGTCCAGCCGGGCCCGCAGCGGCATTAGCAGCAGGGTGGCCGCCACCCCCATCTCGAAGTTCAGGTGCGTCGACAGCACCCCCTTGCCGCCCATCCACTGCCAGTTACGGTACATTAGCCCCAGCTCGCTACCGGCGCCGAACAGCTCCGCCTTTTTCTCGTCATACGGGTAATGGTGGGCCGGCGTCAGCCCGTCAACCACGTAGTGGGCCAGCCAGGCCGCCTCGAAAGCCGACCGTACCTGGTCGCCGCTACGCAGCGACTTAACCAGCTGGTCGTAATGGTTGGCGATCAGCTCCGGCAGCACGCCCTTGTCGGTGACGGGGTCGTACATATGACTGGGGTCCTGAACCCCCAGCGACTTGACCTTGACGCCGTCGGGGCCATTAACCCCCTCAAAGCCCAGCACTTGCTTAAGAGTCGGGAAAGAACCGGGCTTAAAGTAAGGCTCGGCCATGCGGTAAGCCGCACTGTCGAACTTTTGGTGGATGCCAAGGCGCTTAACTACCCGTTTACGCGTGACGAATCCGGCGTACATATTTCCTCACATTTGACTTTTGCGGTTTGACATTTGACCATCCAGGTCAATTATCGCATGTCAGATGTTTAATGGTTAGTTTAATCCAGCGAAGTAACCGCCTTGAGCTTGTTCACCCGCTCAAGTAGATGAGGGTATTTTAGCATAACTTCTTCGTCGCGCAAAAACTGCTGGGCGCACGTCCGCACCTGGGCCAGCAGCTTGGCGTCGCTGATGTCGGCCATCTGAAGGTCCAGCGCCCCGTGCTGCTGGAGACCGTAAATCTGGCCCGGCCCGCGCAGCTCCAGGTCGATCTGGGCCAGCCTAAACCCGTCGCTGGTGCGCTCTAGGGCCGCTAACCGCTTGGCTACCTCCGGCGCCAAGCTGTCATAAAACAGGTAGCAATAAGAGTCGTGCCCGCCCCGCCCGATCCGGCCGCGCAGCTGGTGCAGGCTGGCCAGCCCGAAGCGGTCGGCCCCTTCCACCAGCATGATGGTGGCGTTAGGCACGTCGATACCCACCTCTATTACGCTGGTGGCGACTAAAATGTCGATCTGCCCCACCACAAACCGCTCCATCACCGCCTGCTTGTCCGCCGACGGCAGCTGGCCGTGAATTACCCCGATCCGGCGGTGGCCAAACACCGTTTGCTCCAGCCGTTTGGCCTCGGCCAGGACGCTTTTGGCCCCGACGGCTGCCGGATTGTCCGACTCCTCCACCAGCGGACAAACCACGAACGCCTGCCGCCCCTCGGCGATGCGGGCGTCGATCTCCTGGTAAACCCCCGCGCGCTCTTTGGGCTTAACCACCTTAGTGGCGACCGGACGGCGGCCAGGTGGCAGCGAGCCGATCACCGATATGTCGAGATCCCCGTAAACGGTTAGGGCCAGGCTGCGCGGAATAGGCGTGGCGGTCATGCTTAAAAGGTGCGGCAAGCGGCCGGCTTTTTGCTTTAAGGTTTGGCGCTGGCCGACGCCAAAACGGTGCTGCTCGTCGATAATCACCAGCCCCAGGCGGTGAAACGCCAGCGGGGCCGCTAGTAAGGCATGGGTGCCAATGATCAGCCCGGCTTGGCCGCCGGCGGCCGCCTCCAGGGCCTGGCGCTTGGCGGCAGCGGGCTGCTTGCCGAGAATCAGGGCGGTGCGGTAACCCAGCTTAGCCACCAGCGGCTCGATCTTAGCGGCATGCTGCCGCGCCAAAATTTCGGTCGGTACCATCAGCGCCGTCTGGTAGCCGGCGCCCATCGCCATAACGGCCGCGAGCGTAGCCACCACCGTCTTGCCGCTGCCGACGTCCCCCTCCAGCAGCCGGTTCATCGGCTGCTCCCGCGCCAGATCCTGCAGGATCTGCCAGGCCGCCGCGCGCTGGGCGTCGGTTAAGGCAAACCCGAGCAGTCCGGTAAAGGCCCGAGCCAGCTCGGCCTTAAACTCGATCACCGGGGCGGTTTCGGTCTTGATCTCGCGCTTAATGATTAAGCTGGCCAGAATGAGCAAAAACAGCTCCTCAAAAGCGATGCGGCGGCGAGCCCGCTCCAGCCGGCTCAGGGAGGTCGGAAAATGGATCTCTTTAAGGGCGGCGGCGCGCGGTATCAGTCCGGTGGCGGCGGTCACGGCAGACGGCAGCGTTTCCGGCAGCTCGTCCAGAAATGGCATAAGAGGCAAAACCAGCCCCCGCAGCTGACGAGAGCTCAACCCCTCCGTCTCGGGATAGACCGGCACGATCCGGCCGGTGTCTTTGGTCTGACCCCCGGCCGGCTCCACCACCGGCCCCTGAATGGCCAGATCGCTGTTTTTAAACTCCAGCCGGCCGCTTACCAGTACCTCCTCACCAACCGGCAAACTGGTTTTAAGGTAGGCCTGGTTAAACCAAACCGCCTTGACGGTACCGGTACCGTCGCTGATGATGGCCTCGGTAATGGTCAGCTTCCGCCTGACGCTGCGTCGGCTGCCAACCGTTAGAATCTTACCTTTAACCGTCACCAGCCCCGGCTTCATCGCGCGGATGGGAGTGATTTTGGAAAAGTCGTCGTAACGCCGGGGATAATGGCCGATCAGGTCGCCAACCGTCTCGATCCCCAGCCGCCCCAGCTTGCGCTCCACCTCCGCCCCCACGCCCTTCAGGCGGGAAACCGGTTGCTCCAGATTCAGCATCAGAGCTTGACTTGGATGTAGCGGCGCTTGCCCACCTGAACAACGTCGTCGTTTTCCAGCCAGGGGTTGTCTTCGGGCTCCAAGACCTGATCGTTCACCCTGACCCCGCCCTGGGCGATCAGCCGCCGGGCCTCGGTTTTACTGGCAGCTAAACCCGCTTTCAGTAATATGTCAACCACCGTCTTGTCGTCGCCCGTCACCAGGAACTGATCGATCACCGCCGGGCGCTGCTTGTCGCGGAACTGCTTGTTAAACGCCTCTTCGGCCGCCAGCGCCGCCGCCTCACCGTGGTAAATCCGCACGATCTCGCGGGCCAGTGAGGCTTTGGCGTCACGCGGGTTGGCCCCGCCCGCCAGCGTCTTAACCAACTCGTCGATGACCCCCTGCTTAATGTCGGTACACAGCTCGTAGTAAACCGCGATCAGCTCATCGGGAATGCTCATGACCTTGCCGTACATATCGGCCGGCCGGTCAGTCAGGGCGATGTAGTTTCCCAAGCTTTTACTCATCTTGGCGGCGCCGTCGGGACCGACCAAAAGCTTACTCATAAACACCTGCTGCGGCGGCTGCGCCAGCTTTTTCTGCAGGGCGCGCCCGGCCAACATGTTAAAACGCTGGTCGCTGCCGCCAAACTCCACGTCGGCCTCCAGCACCACCGAGTCGTAAGCCTGCATCACCGGGTACAGCAGCTCGTGCAGCGACAGGTCTAAGCCCTGCTCCAGCCGGTGCTTAAAGTCCTCGCGCTCAACCAGCTGCGCCACCGTGAACTGCCCGGCCAGGTGCACCAGCTTGACAAACCCCAGCTCGTCCAGCCACTCGCTGTTGCGGCGGATCTCGCATTTTTTGACATCCAGAATCTTGCCCACCTGGTCCAGGTAGGTCTGGGCGTTGTGGTTGATCTGCTCGGGCGTCAGCACCGGCCGGGTTTTATTGCGGCCGGAAGGATCACCGATGCGGGCGGTAGCATCGCCGATTAAAAAGATGACGGTGTGCCCCAGATCCTGAAAACCCTTCAGCTGCCGCAGCACCACGGCATGGCCCAAATGGATGTCGGGACTGGAGGGGTCAACGCCCAGCTTCAACCGCAGCTTGCGCCTAGACTTGAGGGCGGCTTGTAACTCATCGCGCGGAATGATTTCCTCAACCCCGCGCGTTAATAGCTCATCCATGGCTCAAATATACCATAGCGGTATCCGGACAGGAGTGTCGCCTATTCATTGGCAAACCGGGGCATACCTTCGGTATTTAAACTCCAAAGCGAGTTCGATTGCCGCTGCCTCCACAAGTCGGACGATTTAGCCGAATCGGGATAGCTGCGGTAATCGCTGTAGATGTTATAAGGATCAAACTTTTGGGAACTCGCCTGATCTTGGGTTCTCTTGAAAACGTACAGGTGCAGATGCGGCTCGTCCCACGATTCACGTCTCACAACCGTCAGGCAATCGGGATAGTCGGGACGGCCAAGGGTTAGTCCCGTTACTCCAACCTCACCGATCTCGTCCCCCTGATTCACCCAGCACCCTTTCTGCTCATATTCAGCTACTGGCAACCTAAAGCCGCTTGGAGACCACTCCCCCTTTTCCTCAGCGGGTGGATTAAATGGTATCCGAGGCACAATCCTTGAGAGGTGACCATACTGGGAGAAAGTTGCACTCTCGGGGTGATAAATTTGCACAAAAAGACCCATACCGGTAATTAGAGGCTGGTTTTTGTATAAGCGTTTTATAGGGTTAGCCGAAGAACGGTTGTAAGCAAAAAGACCTTGGTAACTTGCTACGGCCCAGCCTGCAGTGGCCGCCAGAACGGGCGTGCCGATGGGTAAGCCAAAGTCAACCGCTTGATGTTTTATCATGCCGTGAATAGAGGTCTCTTCCGCAGAATACACCCAACCCTCAGTCAGGTCATAGTTTTGCCTTGCAAAAGGCAGCTTCAAGATAGAACTTGGCGGCGGCTTAAAGTTCACCGGAAATGCTTGTTTATCATAGGTCAGTATAGCAAACCGCCCTCTTTCTCGGCATGACACCAACAGACTGCGCAGCTGCTCGACGCGGTTGACGCAAACCGCTATAATAAACGGCAAGGAATAATGCTAAAGCTATGAAACGAAGCCGTAGAATCAGACGCACAGCCGGACCCGCGGCGGCCGGATGGCAGGGCAAGGCCAGCCGCTTTTTAAACAGCTTCCGGCCCAGCCAGTTTAAGGATTACTGGCTCAACCGCGAGGGCTTAAGGCGGGTCGGCAAGATCGCCGGTACCGGTTTTTTGCTGATCTTTTTGGTGTTTTTATGGTTTGCCAAGGATCTGCCCTCCCCCGGTAAGGTGAACGCCCGGGTCGGCGCCCAGACCACCAAGTTTTACGACCGGGACGAGAAAAAGATTCTCTACGAAGTGTTCGGCGACAAAAACCGCAGCGTCATCGAGTTTAACCAGATGCCCGACAACATCAAGCACGCCACCATCGCCGTTGAAGACAAAGACTTCTACAAGCACGGCGCCTTTAGCTCGGTCGGTATCGTACGGGCCGCCTTCGTCAACCTGTTCCGGCCCGAAACCGGCATTCAGGGCGGCTCCACCATCACCCAGCAGTACGTTAAAAACGCCCTGCTCACCAGCGAGCGCACCTTCTCGCGCAAGATCAAGGAGCTGATCTTGTCGATCGAAATCGAGGCGCTTTACTCGAAAAACGACATCTTACGGCTGTACTTAAACGAGATCCCCTACGGCACCAACTCTTACGGCATCAAGGCCGCCGCCAAAACCTACTTTGATAAAGAAAATCCCCAGGATCTGACGCTGGATGAGGCGGCGCTGCTGGCGGCCGTCCCCCGCGCCCCCACCTACTACTCGCCCTACGGGCAAAACACCGACGACCTGGTCAAGCGCCAACGGCTAATCTTAGATCTTATGGCCGAGCAGGGCTACATTACCAAGGAAGAGGCCGAGGCCGCCAAAAAGATCGATACGCTGGCCAAGATCCGGCCGGTCCAGAACCTCTACGCCAACATCACCGCCCCCCACTTCGTGCTTTACGCCCAGGAGCTGCTGGAGGCCAAGTACGGCAACAAGTACGTCACCGAGGGGGGGTTAAAGGTCATCACGACGCTTGATCTGGACAAGCAGCAAACGTCCGAAACCGCCGTCGCTAACGGCATGAAAGGCATCCGGGCTAACGGCGGCAGTAACGCCGCCATGGTTTCGGCCGACCCCAAGACCGGCCAGATCTACAGCATGGTCGGCAGCTATAAGTTTGACGATCCCAAGTTTGGCGCGGTTAACGTGGCCACCAGCAAACGCCAACCCGGATCAAGCTTTAAGCCGTTTGCCTACGCCACCGCTTTTAGTAAAAACTACGGCCCCGGCACCACCCTGTACGACGTACCGACCGATTTCGGCGGCGGCTACAAACCCGAAAACTACACCGATCAGACCTACGGCGTGCAAAGCATGCGTACGGCCTTAGCCGGCTCGCTCAACATCACCTCCGTTAAAACCCTATACCTGGCGGGCATCTCCGACACCCTCAGAACCGCTCACCGTATGGGCATCACCACCCTCAAGGACCGCCCCAGTAAGTACGGCCTCAGCCTGGTGCTGGGCTCCGGCGAGGTCAAGCTGGTCGACATGGTCAGCGCCTACCAAAGCTTCGCTAACGGCGGCTTTCACCATGAACCCACCGCCATCCTAAAGGTCACCGACCCCAAAGGCAAAGTGATTCAAGAGGCCAAGCCCGACAAAAACCCGGACAGGGTGCTAAGCCAGCAGGTAGCCTACCTGATATCCGACGTCTTAAGTGACAACGGCGCCCGCGCCTTCATCTTCGGTAACGCCCTGACTTTGCCGGGGGGGCGCAAAGCGGCCGTCAAGACCGGTACCACCGAAAACTACCGCGACGCCTGGACCGTCGGCTACACCCCTTCACTGGTAGCGGGAGTGTGGGCCGGCAACAACGACAACAAGTCCATGACCAGGGCCGCCAGCGCCATTTCCGCCCCGATTTGGCGGGAGTTTATGGCCAAGAGCCTGGCCGGCACCCGCAACGAGGAGTTTAAGCGGCCGCAAGGCATTAAATCGGTCACGCTTGATGCCAACACCGGCAAGTTGGCCGGTCCCGGGGCACGCCGCACCCGCACCGACATCTTTGCCAGTCACTACAAGCCGGCCGCCATTACCACCTCCCGCAGCGCCAAGATAGACAAGGTGTCCGGCAAGCTGGCGACAGAGTGTACCCCGCCGTTGGCCATCGAGACCGCCTACTCCTCGGAGATGCACGCCGAGATTCCCCCGACCGACCCGGCTTATAGCCGCTGGGAGCCGCCGGTACAGGCTCTGGCCAGGCGGATGGGCTATGGAGCAGGCGGCACTTTGCCAACGGCCAGCGACGACAAGCACAGCTGCAGTGACCAGAAACCGCGTGTTGACTTGAGCGCCGACCCGCTCGGCGGCGGCCGCTACCGCATTAAAGCGGTGGTGAGCTCCGGAACGTTCACCGCCAATAAGCTCGAGATCAGGCTCGATGACCAGATCATCAGCACCAAGCCGCTAAACGGCAGCGAAACCTATCAGTTTGACCACACCGTTACCACGCTGGGCGCTCACACGCTGAAGGCTACCGTCATCGACACCGGCCTCTACAGCGCCGAAGACGTCCAAACCATCAACGTCACCAGTCTTGACGACGGTGGCTCTTTTAGGGGGCTATCACCCGGTGACGGCACCACCTACAATCAAAAACCGGTCGACATCACCTTTACTTGGAGCGGGTTGCCGGGCGCCAACCGCTATCAGCTGTGGCTGCGCAGCGGGGCGGCCCCGTACACTAAGACCGGCTCCGACACCACCGGCACCAGCTTAACCCACAGAGTGGTGCTGCCCGGCAGGTACGACTGGTACATCAGAGCGGTGGACGCCGCCGGCAACGAGCTGGATCGCACCAGCCGGCTGGACTTCGAGGTTAAGTAAGAGCCTAAGCGGCCTTACTTAGGAGCGGACTCAAGATCGTCTCATCCCAGTATCCGCCTAACTTGCTCGACATCTTCGTATAAATAAGCGGCGATACCGGCCGCCTTGGCCCCGTCGATACTGTCTTGGCTATCATCAAAAAAGACCATTTGATCCGGCTTGATGCCGGGTACATCAACCGCCAGCCGCTGTAGAACCGGAACCCAGTATTCAGGGTCACGCTTCATATAGCCAATCTCACAAGAGATAAAAAATCCGTCAAAGGTATCCGGGAACATTACCTTTCTTAGATACCTAGCGCGGTACCGCTCCTGGTTTGTTGCCATATACACCGGTAATCCATTGTCGCGCTGCCCGGCAACAACCTCAAGCAGCTCTTTGTCGGTCACACTCTCGGCCGCAAACCACATATCCAGCAACTCCTGGGGATCGCGACCCCAGCGCCATATATCATGATGTTTGCGTATTAAATCTTTCAGGTCAGCCTGGCCGGTAATTGCGTCGGAAAACTCGCCCGTAAAAAACACCTGGAAGCTCTTTGGATCCAAGCCATATCTCTGGGCATACTGCCCAGCAAACAGCTTCTGAGGCATGATAACAACGCCGTCGGCATCGAATATAGCGGCTTTAATCTCACTCATGCTGAGAGAGATTATGCCGGGAACGAGCCGGAGGCGCAAGGCAACTTGAGATCATCGTGGCGCTTGGATATCAGCTGTTGTTATGACGGATTAAGCTGTCTTCAATCGACTTGACCGAAGGGGGGCGCTGGTTGCTGCCGCGGCGGCCGGGCTGGTTTTGGCGGCCGGCTTTAAACTTGCGCCCGCCGGAGTCGGATCTGCCTTTATCGGGGGCGGAAGTTTGATCGGTGCGAGGAGCGGAGCCAAGGTTAACAGTGCCGCCAGGGGGAGTAGGGACTGCAGATTTTGGCCGCTCAGACTGACCGGACGCCTCTGCTGGCGACTGGCGGTGGGTCCTAGAACCATTGCCGTTGTCCGGGCTGTCTTTTTCGGCCGTTTCCGCTTTGGTCATACCGAGGGAGCCAAGGGCGGCGGCGCCCGGGCCGCTCTGACCCGCCGGTGTCTTCAAGGCTGCGACCCGTTCAGAGGCACGCTCGCGGCTAGAGGCGCGCTGCTGAGCAGGTTTTTTAGGACTGGCAAAAATCATTTTACCCGCTACGGTCTGAAACACGCGCGTCACTTCGGTAATCACTTCCTGCCCGATCAGTTTGTCGCCGTTGTCCACCACTATCATGGTGCCGTCAGGCAGGTAGCCCACCCCCTGGCCGCGCTCTTTGCCGGCCTGCACGATCTTGACCGCCATCTCCTCGCCCGGCAAGACCACCGGCCGGATGGCGTTACTAAGCTCATTTATGTTTAGCACCCGCACCCCTTCGATCTGCGCTACCCGGTTGAGGTTGTAGTCGGTCGTTAAGATGTCGGTACCCAGCTTTTTGGCCAGCCCCACTAGCTTGGCGTCGACCTCGCTAATCTCTACCGGGTCGTCTTCGATGATCTCCAGCTCTATCCCGCTGGTCTGGCGGATAGCGTTTAGCATCTCTAGCCCGCGCCGGCCGCGGCCGCGGCGCATAGCGTCGTCAGAGTCGGCAATGTTTTGCAGCTCAGCTAAGACGAACCGGGGTACCAGCAGTTGGCCTGGCACAAAGCCGGCCCGGGCGATGTCGGCGATGCGGCCGTCGATGATAACGGATGTGTCAACCAGAATCCGGCTCCGAACGGCCCGCTGACGCGCGGGAGACGGTGCCGTTGGTAGAGCGTCGGCCGGCCGCAAGAAAGGTAACAGTCCGGTAAGGGCGGCGGCCTGGTTTAAAAACACCCCGATCATCACGACACCCAGCATCAGTGAAATCGCTACCGGCAGGACGTCCCCGAAGGGCGTAGGCAGTCGGCTTAAAGGCACGCTCAGCAAGGCCCCCAGCAGCAAGCCGACGATGGCGCCGCCGGTACCGAGCATTAAGTTTTTAAACGACAGCCGCATTAACTTTAAGGCCGCCAGCCCGGTCACCGCCATCAGCGTCACGATCAGGGCGGCCAGTAATGGTTCGGTCATTGGATAAGTCCTTTACTGATTAGGATTAAAAATCGTCAAAATGAAAAATGAAAATTACGAGTGGTCCAGGGCTCGATCGATAGCTTCGGCGATGGTCCGGACGCCGCTCATTCCGACGCCTTCAGATCCAAACTTGGGCCCGATAGCGTGTTCGAACCCGAGCTTGCGGGCCTCGGCTAAGCGCTTCGGCACCTGTCCGACCGACCTGATCTCGCCGCTTAGACCAACCTCGCCAAAAGCCACCGTGCTGCCTTTGAACCCGCGGTTTTTAAAGGCCGAAGCGATCGATAAAATAATTGCTAAGTCGGCGGCCGGTTCGGTGATCTTAAGTCCGCCTACGATGTTAACATAAATGTCCTGGTTGCTCAAGTTTAGGTTGGCGCGCTTAGAAACCACCGCCGCCAGCAGGTTGAGGCGGTTGAGATCGATCCCGGCGGCGGTACGCTTGGGGTAGCCGAACACCGTGGTACTAACCAGCGCCTGCACCTCCACCAGCAGCGGCCGGCTGCCTTCCAGTGTAGCCAGCACCACCGAACCGGCACCCGATGAGCGCTCGGCCAGTAGCGCCTCGGACGGATTAGCTACCGGAGCTAAGCCTCCGTCGGTCATCTCGAACACCCCTACTTCGTTGGTCGAGCCGAAACGGTTCTTAATCCCCCGCAACGCCTTAAAGCTGCCGTAGCGCTCCCCCTCCAGGTACAGTACGACGTCGACCAGATGCTCCAAAATCTTCGGCCCGGCGATGACGCCCTCTTTGGTAACGTGGCCGATCATGACCATGGCGATGCCCCGCCGCTTGGCGACGGCCTGCAGCAGCTGGGCGCTGGCGGTAATCTGGCCGACGCTGCCGGCCGAGCCGGTCAAACCCTCGGTCGCCATGGTTTGGATTGAGTCTACGATCACCAACCCGTACTCACCCGCCTCCACGGCGGCCGCAACGGCATCGGTACTGGTTTCGCTCAGTAGGTCCAGTTCCGCTGCGCTTAACCCCAGCCGCTCCGCCCGCAGCTTGATCTGGGCGGCCGACTCCTCGCCGCTGGCGTACAGTACCGGTAAGCGGGCGGCCACCCGGGCCGCCAGCTGCAGTACCAGCGTACTTTTACCGATCCCCGGGTCGCCCGACAGCAGCATCACCGCCCCCGGTACCATGCCTCCGCCCAGCACCTGGTTCAAGTCGCCGATACCGGTGTCGATCCGCGGGGTTTTACTAACGTCGATCGAGCTCAACTTCTCCGGCCTGACCGACCTGGCCGCCAAGGACTTTTTCACCGCTACAGCCTGCGTCTCGACCAGGCTGTTCCATGAACCGCAGCCGTCGCACTTGCCGGACCATTTCGACTGGGCCGCCCCGCAGCTTTGACAGATGTATTGGGTAGTAGTTTTAGCCATGCACCCACTATACCACTAACCGAACAAAAACCATATAGTTTGTTAATCGCATAAACCGCCCCGGCGGGCCGGTAAACCGAACGATTGGTAGGAGCAATATTTGACATTAACCATTCCGGCCGCGTGACAAGTCAAACACGCCCCCGCGGCGAGTAGTGGTCGAGGCGCCGCCCGGGCAAGCGGCTCGCTTCGACGAGATCCTGGCGTCTGTCGGTCTCGCAAGAGCTGCCGCCTCCTGCCGGCAGCGCCGATCCGGTCTAAGAAGAGACCGGGGCGCTAACCAGACTCAAGTGCAGCTTGTCGCCGCGGCGGTTGACGCCCACGGCGTCGCCGCGCTTAAACTGGCCGCCCAGAATACCGTGCGCCAACGGGTCTTCGATGTAGTCCTGGAGGGCCCGGCGCATCGGCCGGGCGCCCTGGTCGACGTCGTAGCCCCGCTCGATCAAGAACTGCTTGGCCGAGGCCGACACCTTCAGGGTGATGTCCTGCTCGCGCAGCCGCTTACTGAGGTCGCCTAGCTGCAGGTTCAAAATGCGCTTGATGTTGTCGTGGCTGAGCGCCCGGAACACCACCACCTGGTCAATACGGTTCAAAAACTCCGGCCGGAAGGTCTTTTTCAAGTCCCCCATGACCTTGTCTTTCATGCGGTCATGAGTCTGGTCGAGCTGCCTGAGTTCGTTGGCGCTAGCGGCTTGAAAGCCCAGCGCCGCCTCGCGGTACAGGCTCTCGGCCCCCACATTCGAGGTCATGATGATGATGGTACTGCGAAAGTCCACCCGCCGGCCCTTGGCGTCGGCCAGATAGCCGTCCTCCAGTATCTGCAGCAGCATGTTAAACACATCCGGGTGAGCCTTTTCGATCTCATCAAACAGCACCAGGCTGTAGGGCTTGCGCCTAATGATCTCGGTTAACTGACCGCCCTCATCAAACCCTACGTACCCGGCGGGCGCCCCCACTAACCGGGCCACGTTGTGCTTTTCCATAAACTCGCTCATGTCGATCTTAACCAGCGCCTGGGCGTCGCTAAACACCTCTTCGGCCAGCACCCGGGCCAGCTCGGTCTTACCTACGCCGGTTGGACCAAGGAAGATGAACGAGCCGATTGGCCGGCGGGTGTCGCTAATGCCGGTACGGCTGCGCCGGATAGCCTTAGCCACCGCCGCCACCGCCTCTTCTTGCCCGATCACCCGCTTGCGTAGGCTCTCATCCAGCCGCATCAGGTTCTCGGTTTCGGTCTTAATCAAGCGTGTCAGCGGCACACCGGTGATCAGGCTGATCACCTCGGCGATGTCTTCGCCGGCGATCTTAATGCTGTCGCCGCCAGCGCCCTCCCGCACCCGGGTGGCGGTGATACGCTTTTCTAAAATGCTGGCTTTGGTCTTAAGCCGGGCGGCCAGCTCGAAATCCTGATTCTCGACCGCGTCCTCGATGTCGGCGTAAATGTCGGTTAGCTGCTTTTGCAGCCCGCGCAGCATGCGGCTGGCACCGCCCCGCTTGATACGCGCCAGCGAGGCCGCCTCGTCGACTAAATCGATCGCCTTGTCGGGCAGGAAACGGTCGGCCACATAACGCTGGGCCAGTTTGGCGGCCTGCGTGATGGCCTCATCGGTGATCTCGACACGGTGGTACTCCTCGTAGCGCCCGCGCAAACCCTTCAGCACCGATTCCGTCTCTTCCAGAGTGGTTTCCGGCACCATCACCGGCTGGAACCGCCGCTCCAGCGCCGCGTCGCGCTCGATGTGTTTACGGTACTCGTCAAGCGTGGTGGCGCCGATGGTCTGAATTTCGCCGCGCGACAAGGCCGGCTTCAATATGTTGGCGGCGTCGATTGCCCCCTCGGCCGCGCCCGCACCCACCACGGTGTGCAGCTCATCGATAAACAAGATGACGTCGCGGTTGACCTTGGTCTCATCAAGGATTTTTTTCAGCCGCTCCTCGAACTCACCACGGTATTTGGTGCCGGCAATTACGCTGGCCAGATCTAACATAATGATGCGCTTGCCCTGCAGCATGTCCGGTACGTCGTCAGTCACGATGCGCTGAGCCAGACCCTCAACGATAGCGGTCTTGCCCACCCCCGGTTCACCAATCAATACCGGGTTGTTCTTGGTGCGGCGGTTGAGAATGGAGACCATCCGGCCGATTTGCACCTCGCGTCCCACCACCGGGTCAAGCTGGCCGTCACGGGCGCGGACGGTCAGGTCGATGCCGAAGTGATCCAGCGCCGGGGTTTTGGAGTTCTTGCCTTTCTTGCCACTAGCGGGAGCGGCCGTCTTGACGGTGTCCTCAGCATAAAAGTCCTGCTGGTTAGACAGATAACCCTCCAGCTCCGAGCGGACCACCGCCGGATCGACCTGGATCTCTTTCAGCAGCGAGTTGGCGCGGGCGTTTTTCTGACTCAAAATGGCAAACAAAATGTGCTCGGTGCCGGAGTACGGCTGGCCGAACTCCTTGGCGATGCGCCACGACAGCGTCAAAGTGGTCTTAGCCGTCTCGCTTAGACCCTTACGGTTGGTCTTGGCCAGGATTTTTTGAGAAAAGCTTAACACCAGCTGAGCCTTGTTCAGCGTCACGCCGGCGGTCTTGAGGATCTTGGCGCCGATCGAGCCTTCTTGCTGCAGTACGCCCAGCAGTATGTGCTCGGTGCCGATGTAGCTCGAACCCATGCTGGCCGCTAAAGCGTCGGCGTTCTCGAGGCTTTTCTTGGCGTTTTCGGTGAAGCGATCAAACTGTGACTGGTAATCAGAGTTCATATTTTTCCTACCCCCTTTGGTCACCCTTTGGCTCTATTATAGCACCAGGCCCCGCCCTCAAGATAGGGGCGGGGCGGCAATTTCAGCCAATTGTTTTAGTCAGGAGCCTTTAGGAAGAGGCGTTTTGCTCCGGCTCGCTTGGCGCGGTTTCGCCGGCCGCCTGCTGGTTGACCGCTTGAATCAAAGACCCTTCCAGGTCCGGGCCTTTGCCCCGCCTGGGCGGCGCGGGGTCGGCCGCCTCGGCCGCCGCCTCTACCCGCGACTCATCGGCACTGGTGATGTCGATGTTCCAGCCGGTTAGCTTGGCGGCCAGACGCACGTTTTGCCCCTGCTTGCCGATGGCCAGTGAGAGCTGGTCTTCGGGCACCTTCACGACCGCTTTACCGGTCCCGTCGTCGAGCGTGACGTTGATGACCTTGGTGGGTGACAGGGCGTTGGTGATGAAGGCTTGAGCGTCTTCGCTGTACAGGATAATGTCGATCTTTTCTTCACCCAGCTCGCTCATAACGGCCTGGACACGGGAGCCGCGGCCGCCGACAAAGGTGCCGACCGCGTCCACCCCGTCAACGGTGGACTCCACCGCGATTTTGGTGCGCACGCCGGCCTCGCGGGCCACCTCCCGGATGCGCACCGAGCCGGCCTCGATTTCGGGCACCTCCAGACTAAACAGGTGCCGCACTAGGCCCGGGTGGGCCCGCGACAAGACGATCTGGGGGCCTCGGGTGGTCTGCTCCACCCGCACGACGTAAACCTTCAGCCGCTGACCCATGTAGGTCCGCTCGCCGGGGATTTGCTCGGAACTAAACAGTATCCCCACGGCCTTGCCCAAATCGACGTAAACGGTGCCGCCCTCAATCCGCTGAACCACCCCGCCCAGCACCATGTCCTCTTTGTCCTTGTACTCGCTAAAAACGATCTCGCGTTCGGCCTCGCGAATGCGCTGGATAATGACCTGCTTGGCGGTTTGCGCGGCCACCCGCCCGAACCCTTCGGGGTTATCCTCGTACTCGATCGTCTCGCCCACCTTGGCGCCGCGGCGGTGCGCCTGGGCCGCCTTCTTGGAGATTTGCAGAAACTCATTTTCGGGCGCGGTCACCACCTCTTTGCTGACGTAAACGTGCGGCTCGCCGGTCTCCTGGTCCAGCTCCACCCGGACCTCCTGGTCTTTGTCGCCGTAATCTTTCTTGTAAGCGGCGGCTAAAGCGGCCTCGACCGTCTCGATGATGATCTCCCGCGGCAGCCCCTTCTCGTCGGACATCTGGTTAATGGCGGCTAGAAACTGCGATGGCATGACTGTTGGCTCCAATTGTCATTTTTCAACCTTCACCTGCCGGAAAGCCGGCTTTTGGCGAGTGAAAATCGTCAATGAGTAAATGAACGTTTAATAAAGAAAGCCGGCCAAACCGACTTATCCGATAGTCATATTATAAGTAGCTGTGCTTGAAAGTCAATTAGCGGCATCCTCACTCCTCACTCCTCACTCCTCACTCCTCACTCCTCACTCCTCACTCCTCACTCCTCACTCCTCACTCCTCACTCCTCACTCCTCACTCCTCACTCCTCACTCCTCACTCCTCACTCCTCACT
>JAHWKN010000004.1 GCA_019347875.1 Candidatus Parcubacteria bacterium | reverse complement strand
CGAATCCCTTCTTACCATCCCCGAGTATTGGAGCGAGCCCCAAACAGCCGGACCGCCAGCGGCGGATAAAGCCGAGGACTGTTTGAGTGAGCCGACAGGCGAGCGAGTTCCGCAGGCCCGCCGGTGGTGGTTTGGCTGGCTTGGAGTGAGCGACCTACTCGGCAGTTTTGGCTACCTTTTGCTGACAAAAGGTAGAAGGGAGGGTTTAGAGGGAGATTAGGAGGGTAGGCGGTAGGCCCGCTGCGAAGAGGGTTGGGAGGCGGTGCGTCACCAGCGGCCGGTAACCAAAGGAGAGAGGATGGGAGATCTTTAGCTCAACCACCTACAACCACATTCCCCTGTTCATCAACGTAAACCTCACCGGGAGCAACCGGAGGCTTCCGGCTCTCCGAGGCCGCCCCTAGGGGCACAACGGGAACGCTGGGGGGCGGCTGGGGAACGGCCGCCTGGGGGGCGACTGGGGCGGGCTTAGGCGACGCGGCCGGGGCGGGCTTGGGCGGGGCGGACGGGGCGGGTGTAGTGTCTGGAGCCAGAGACGGCACGGCGGCCTTTGACTGGTCTGGACGGTCGTTTTTAACCTCCGGCTTGGCCGCCGCCTGAGCCATCGGCAGCCCCCGCCCTAACGCCGAACCTACAGACAACCGCTCGGTAGGCGGCTTGGCCGCAGCTAGGGCGACCGGCGGGCTGGCCGGACCGGCCGCGGCGGCAGTATCCTTGGCTGCCGGGTGATTTTGGGCGGACTGGGAGGACTGACGGTTAGCCACAACCGAGGCGGCCGACAGGTGAGGCTTGCCTGATTGGGTTTTAACCTCCGGGGGGGCGGCGGCCGGTTTGGCTGCGGCTGAACCGGCGGCCTGAAGAACTGCCGGCGCAGAGTGATGTGATATCAGACTGGAGGCAGCAGGGGCCGGTTGGGGCGGTCGGCCAGGAGGGGGCGGCGGCGGTGAGGGTAGGTCGGACCTGCCAGCCGGTTCAGCCTGTAAAGAGGCTTTGGCGATGGGAGCGGTCGCTATGACCGGATGGGGCGCGGTGGCGGCCGGAGCCGGCGGGGGCACGGTGGCCTGGTCGGATCCGGCTGGCTTAGTTTGTCCGGCCGCGGTGATAGCCTCTGGTTGGCGGGCCGCTACCGCTCCCTTATCAAGACCGGTTGGAGCCGGCCGATCGGGTAGGTCGGTAGATGTCTTGGCCTGACTGGAGGAGGCGGGCGGAGCAGGCGGCTGAGCAGGCTGGTGAGACTCTAGGCCCAAAACCTCATCCAGTTCATGCTGCGCTTCGGACAGCATTTCCGCTACCGGCTCCTGAGTAATGTGAACTGGAACCGAAGACGGCGGCGGCTTCGAGGCTAAGTCCTGCGCCAAGGCCGGCCGGGAAACAGCCGGGATGGGTACCGTCGCAGCGGTGGAGGCAACCGGCCGGATCGGCGGCACCACGGCGGCGGGCGGCGTGGACGCTACCGGCGCCGGGGTCACGGCAGGCGAGTTCGCCAGTGCTGGTTCAGTCGGTGGCGGTGATGGCTGGACCGGGGGTTCGGGCATAGTTGCCGCCGGAGGCGGCAGAGTGGCGGCCGGGGACGGAACCGGCGGCGGGGCGGCCGGCACCGGTTGCGGAGATAAAACTACCGGCGGAGCGGCCGGCTGCGCAGCAGCGGCGGGAACCGGTGTTCCCGCTAGCGGAGCGGCCGTCGGGGTGGCGGCGGGCGGAGTGGTGATAGGCGGCGGAGCGGCCGGCACAGTTTTACCCTGCATCCGGGCCGAAATCTCGGCCTCAACCCGGGCTTTGCTGACCCCGAACTTAGCGGCCGAGAGCTGCTTGACCGCCTGTCCCAACTCGGCGTTGGCCAACCCCAGCGGCGGCAGCGCCACCAGGCTGAACGGCTGCGAGGGCAAGCCGGCTATCAGCAACCGGACGGCCGCGTTGCCAATCGGCAGGTTAACCAGGTCATGAGCGTCAAACACCGGTGCAAACTGCTTCACCAAGAAGTCGGCGTCCTCCGGACCGGTGCGCAAGCTGATGACCGTGCCGACGTTACCGAACACCGCATCCCTAATCTGGTCACTTAGCTGGCTGATGAACTGGTTGGCCACGATCAGGTTAAGCCGGTACTTGCGCGCCTCGCTTAAGATAGAGGCGAACGAGTCGGTCGAAAAGTTTTGAAACTCATCGACATACAGGCAGAAATCCTGGCGCTCCGCCTCCGGCATACTAGCCCTGCTCATGGCGGCCGCCTGAAGCTTGATAACGAACAACATACCCAAAAGGTTCGAGTTGAGCTCCCCGATTTGGCCTTTGCTTAAGTTTACAATCAAAATTTTCTTTTGATCCATCACCTCGCGCAGGTTGAAGGCGCTCTTGGGCTGGCCAATGATGTTGCGCATAATCTCGTTACTCATGAAGGCGCCGAACTTACTGACGAACCAGCCCAGCATTTCGGACTTGTGGTAGTCGCTGGTTTGGCCCATCTCCTTGGTCCAAAAGTCTATCACCGTCTGGTCGGTCAGATACTTAAACTTGGATTTCAGATACTCGGCATCAGTGAACACCTTAGGAATCTCGATGAAGGTGGCGCCATTGGGGTCGCTCATCAGCGTCAGCGCGGCGTTGCGGAACCAGTGTTCGTAGCGGGGGCCGATAATGCCGGTGTGCCCCGGATCGTACAGCTTGTACAGCATGCCGATGGCTTCCTGGATCAAAAAGTCCTTCTGACTCGGGTCGCTAAACTCAAACAGGTTCAGCCCCAGCGGCGTCTCGGTGTCGGCCGGGTTGAAGTAGATGACGTCCTCGGCCCGGTTTTTCGGTACCATGCTAACCAGCCGCTCGGCGGTATCGCCGTGCGGATCGATAAAAGCAAAGCCGTTGCCCACCAACATGTCCTGGACCGCTAAGTTCTCCAGTAAGACCGATTTACCTGTGCCGGTCTGGCCGACAATGTAGGTGTGGCGGCGGCGGTCCTCGGTGCTTAAGCGGATCTCCTTTTTGACACCGCGAAAAACGTTGTACCCGAACAGCAAACCGCTGGGCGACACCGCCACCGGACCGTCAACCTGCTTAGAGCTTTGCCGCTCGACGCCGGAGGTGGGGGTAAACTGGGCGTCCGGCAGATGAAACAGCGTCGCCAGCTCGACGCTGTTTAGGATGTCGCGGCCAAGCTCCGGTGGAAAGAAGCGAAAGATAAAGGCGGTCACCAGCCCCGCCACGTCGCTGGCCGGCAGAAACTTAAAACCGTTTAAGCCGGGAGCGTCAAACAGAGCGAAAGCGGTAGCCACGTCGCGCAGGATAATTTGCGACCGGGCGGCGTTGGGCGCCGCCGCCACCACCCGGATCAACACCTCGTAGCCGGGATGGCGGGTCTTGTCCTCGATCGCCTCCAGGACGCTTTGTTCCAGGCTGGTCAGCGGCTCTTCCGGCTTGGTCTTGGTGGGGTCCGGCACCACCACCGCCGCCTTCACCAAGTCGGCCGCGGTAAACTTCAGGCTGGCGCCGCCGCGCTGTTTGCGCTTTTTGTCGGCCACGCTGGTGGCGGCCTTGACCCAGCCGGGGCGGGCCGGCCGCAACAGCAGCTGCACCCCGACGCCGTCGCCTTCCTTCAGCGCGCTCAGCGTGTTCAGCAGCGCCCCCATGGGGTCGCGGTCGAGCGTGTTAAAGGTGGCGATGGGGTAGGCAAACTCCGACCTTAGCACCAGTTCGCCGCCGGTGGTACCGCTCAGCTTGCCGGCGGGGTTAAAGATGTTGTAATCCTCCGCCTCCTCCACCCGGGCTCCGGGATAAGCGGTCACGATGGCCTGTTGCACTACGCTAACCAGCGCTACCGGCACGGCGGCGTAGAAGTGGATGGTGCCGCGGGCGGCGATGATTTCGAAGCTGAGGTGGCGCTGGCCGTAAAACTTGCTCTTAAAGCCTTCCGTGGCGGTACCGGCAATCAGGCTGTAGAGCGACTCGGCCTGGGAAATCTTTTCTTTGGTTACTTCCCGCACGTCCCGGCCGGCCGCGGCGGTGTCATCCGAGGGCGGGGGCAGGTGGATGAGCAGCGGCACCATCTTCAAGCCCCGCTCGATACCCTTGGCCCGCCGCAGCACCCGGCGGTAAGCAAAAAAGGCGAAACCGCCCAGGATCAGGCCGAAAATCATAAACAGGACGACAAAGGCTAACATGTTGGCGCGCTCTTCATGCTTTTGGTTGCCGGTTCTTGCCCGACAGCACCGTACCTGGCGGCCGGCTCAGTCTGTTGATTGAGGCTTTAGTAGGCATAACGCACGGTTGCTTATCCTAACTCTGCGCGTCCGGCGTCTTCTTAATCTCCTTGCCGTAGCGTTTCTTGAGGTAGTCGATCTGTAGGTTCTCGACCGCTTCCTCCTCGAGGTAGGGGTCGCCGGCGGTGTTTTTAACGATGCTCTCGGCCGCTTCCACCCACTCCTTTTCAATCACGTCAACGTCATCGGCGATGGCCGGGCCGGCAGCAGGAGGGGTTGGCACCGCCGGTGTCGGCGGCGGGACGGCCGCCGGAGCGGTTGGCCAAACCTGCGGCAAAGGCGCGGCGGGTGCGCCGGATGCGGCCTGCGCCGGTTGCGGAGCGGCCTCGGCCCCAGCGGCCGGCTGAGGAGCGGCTTCGGGAGTTAAGTTAGGAGCGGTTTCGGGTGCGGCGGGCCGCAACCCCTCGGCAACGTCAAAGTTTTTGGCTGGTGGGTTTTGTGATGGTTCCATGATTGCATTATAACACTTATGGTTGGCTATACCAGAGCAGGGGTAGTTAACGGGCCAAGATAATAACAAGCCAAGAGATGATCCGGCGTAACAAAGCTCAAGACCCGGCCGGCACCCTCACGTTGGAAGGTAAGGCCGGCCGGGTCTGTTGAGGCACCATTTAATCGCAGCCGCTGGTAGTGCCGCAGGAGGGGCAAGCAAAGCAATGGGCTGCCTGCACCATTTGTACCCCGCACTGCATGCAGTAGGGAGCCTCCTTCAGTTCGCGAAGGTCGGGTCGATGCAGCGGTGAGGTGAGTCGTACCGGAGTCTCAATACCCAGTTCGGCCCGCTCCTCGTCCGACAGAAACTCCAGCGCCAGCCGGCGAAAGACGTAGTCGAGGCTCTTCAGGTTCACCGGCACCAACGGCGGTTCTGGCTGTCATGGTACACTCTCCCTTCCGCCAATCGGCGGATCGGCGGATACAGGGCCAAAACATTATATCCAATCACCATGTATCGGCAAGCAAGCGTAAAGATCGAGTGGCGTTTGATAACGGCTTTGAAGCCTGCCGGCGTCATACGTTCATCTGCAGCAGCTGAAGTGTTTCTAGGTTCGCGGCTTGGCGCCAAAACTCTTCTGCAGGGTCTGGAAAATTTTCTCCACCCGCTGGTCGGCCTCTTGGTCGGTCAAAGTTTTTTGCATCGACGCAATTACCAGGCGCACGGCCAAGCTCTTGTTGCCCGCACCCACGTCGTCGCCGTAGTAGTCGCTTAAGAACTGAACGTCGCTGGCCAAACCAATCCGGCCGATTGCCTCCGCTACCTCGGCCCATGTAACTTTCTCCGGCAACACCACCGCTATGTCCCTCGTAATGGCCGGGAAGCGACTAATGGGCCGGTAGGCAGGCTCCCGGGCGGCCGCTAACAACTGCTTAAAATCAAGCTCCAGGTAGCCAAGCCGGTCCGGTAGCTTGTGATGGTGGGCGATCTCGGGATGAAGTTCGCCGATTACGCCCAGCGATTGACCATCCATTTCAACCTGGGCGGCACGGGCCGGATGCAAACCGTCCAGCTTGCGCGGCTTCACCTCAAGCGACACATTAAACTCCCGCGCCAACTGGTCTAGCACCCCCTTGACCCCAGTGTAGCCCAGACCGTAGGTGACTGCCCCTAGACGCGTTGGTTCATCCGGCAGCTGCTTGTGACTGGGCTTGGGCTGATACACCCGTGACACTTCGAACAAGCCAAACTCTTTGGCGTAACGGACGTTTTTCGCCACCACCGCCACCAGGCTGGGCAACAGATCACTGCGCAAGTAAGCCTGCTCAATCGATAAGGGGTTCTTCAGTTTTAAGTGCCGCTTTGGATCACGGCCAAAGCTTTCCAGCTGCTCGGCAGACACAAATGCATAGGTGATCACATCGAACAAGCCGGCGCCGCGCAGGGCCGCCTTGGCTCTCCATAGCTTGCTCCAGTAGGCGTCAAACCGGACCTGGCGCGGCCGCCAGGGGGGCAGAGAGGAGGGCAGGGCATCGTAGCCGACAGAGCGTGCCACCTCCTCCACCAAATCCTCCTCCAGCGTCACGTCCGGCCGCCACCATGGTACAGGCACACTCAAGGCCGGTTTGGCACCGGTTGTGACCTCAAAGCCCAGCTTTTCCAGCTTTGTCTGGATGACCGCGGTTTCAACATTCATACCTAACAGATGGGGCAAACGTTCCGGTCGCAGCTTGATAGTGTTAGCTTCCGGTGTTGCGTTTAGGCTGTCGCTGACTCCGGACAGCGGCGTCACTTCCGCGGCTTGCTGCAGTATAAAGCGGGCACGGGCCAGGGCGATAGGGGCCAACTGCACCGGCATCCCGCGCTCAAACCGGGCCGAAGCCTCACTGCGCAGACCGTGACGAACGGCCGTCTTGCGCACCGTGGCGCCGTTAAACGAAGCGGATTCTAGCAGTATCTCGCTCGTTTCGGCGGTCACCTCGGTGGCCTGTCCGCCCATCACACCGGCCAGCGCGATCGGGCCGTCGGCATCGGCGATAATTAGATCTTCGGGGCTTAGCTGACGCTCAACCCCATCTAAGGTAACTAACTTTTCACTTTTATCGGCCATTCGCACCGTAATTGGTAACTTCACTTTGGCCGCGTCAAAAGCGTGCAGCGGCTGACCGTACTCCAGCATCACGTAATTGGTCGTATCGACCAGTAGGTCGATCGGGCGAACGCCCGCGGCGGTTAGCCGGGCTCTGGTTTGGGTAATGGTGGCGGAGCGACGGCCGACCCGGAACTTCTGCAATAAGTAACGGGGAGCTTTGTCCGGTACTTTTACCTCAACTGCCAGTTCATCGGCGGCGGGCAAGTCGCCCGTATCATCGCTGACCTCCGGCAGCTTTAAGGTGGGCGCTAATTCACCATTAGTAGCGGCGGCCCCGGCAAAGGCGGCGACCTCGCGCGCCAAACCGACCACCGACTGCAAATCAGACCGGTTAGCGGCCGTTGTCAGGTCCAGAATATCGTCGCCACCCTCTATGTCGCACAATGATTTTCCAATAGAATAAACGCTATCTAGCACCAAGATACCGGCGTGATCGTCACCCATAGCCAACTCTCGTTGACTGCAGATCATCCCTCCCGACTCCTGGCCCCGGATGTCGCTATGCTCGATAGAGGCGCCGTCCGGCAGCACCGCTCCCGGCAGCGCGAGCGCCACTTTTTGGCCCGTTTCCAGGTTCGGGGCACCGCACACAACCTTAACTACGTCTTTACCCGTGTTGACTTCGGCCAGCTTCAGTCGGTCAGCTCCCGGATGCTGAGCAACTTTTGTAACCAGGCCCACGACCACTTTTTTGTCGAGTTTGCTTGAGCTAATTATTTGCTCAACCTCCACCCCGGCCAACTCTAAGGCCTCGGCCATCTGACGCACAGACATTGTGCGACTTAGGCATTCTTGCAGCCAACCGGCACTAACTCTCATGTTTACACTTTCTTATTAGGCTCAGAAAATCGACGGCAACACGTTGACCGGTTCCGCCTATTCGATGCTTTGTTGCTTGTTGCCTGCTCTTCGTTACTTGAACCATGGTTAAAACTGCTCCAGAAACTTCAGATTGGGACGCCAGAACCCCCGCACATCGGGTACTCCGTACTTAATGATCGCGATTCGCTCCGGCCCAAAGCCAAAAGCAAAGCCGCTATACTTGTGAGGGTCTATCTTAACGTTTCGCAGAACTTGAGGATGCACCATTCCAGCGCCGCCAACCTCCACCCATCCCGTGCCACTACAAGTGCTACATCCAATGCCGTTGCAGATTATACAACGAGCATCCATCTCCACAGACGGCTCGGTATAAGGGAAGTAGCTGGGACGCAGTCTAGTCTCAACACCCGCACCCAGTACGCCATGCATCATAGCCTCTAGTGTTCCTTTTAAATCAGCCATGGTCACTCCTTCATCGACAACCAAACCCTCTATCTGCTGAAACATCCAGCCATGACGGGCGTCTTCATCCTCGTTACGAAACACCTTACCCGGTACGATGATCCGGACTGGCGGCTGATGCTCTTCCATGTAGCGGATCTGGACTCCGGAGGTATGGGTGCGCGGGAGGTTCCCCTCTTCTAGATAAAAGGTGTCCTGCATATCTCTGGCGGGGTGGTCTTTGGGTATGTTCAGCGCGTCGAAGTTGTACCACTCCGTCTCGATCTCCGGCCCTTCCGCCACCTCATAACCCATCTGCCAAAACACCCGCACCAACTCGTCAACCAGCGCGGCTACCGGATGGGCGTGGCCGTACTCAACCTTGGCACCGGGAGCGGTTAGGTCGATCTTGGCGTTTTTAGCCTCGTGGCTTAGCTGCCGGTCGCGCAACAGACGCTCAGCCCGGTCAATCGCCGCCTCCACCTCGGCCCTGGCCGCGTTGGCCGCCGCTCCCCGGCTGGCCCGATCCTCCGGCGGCAGCGTACCGATCCGCCTGAGAGCACCGGTGATAATTCCTTTGCGTCCCAAGTACTTAACGCGCAGATCGGTCAACTCCGCTTGGCTGCGGGCCGCTTTAGCCCGGCTGATAGCTTCTTCAACTGTACTTGGATCAATCATTAATAAACCTTTTAAGCGAACTTTAGGGCTAATGGGGCCTCACCGGCGCGATCGAAAGTAAAACTCAACCAAGCCGATTAGCACTACAATCAGTACAACGTCCCGTAACCCCAGCTGACGCAAGCTGGACAGGGCCAGGAAAATGGTGACTACCAGAGCCAATAAAAACCCCTGTCTCCAGGCCGACGCCAGCCGAGCCTGCGAACCAATCTCCAGCTCTTTTCGGCGCTTGCGCACGTAAAGCAGCAAAGTCAGCGCTCCCTGCAAACCGATCAGCAGGCTGACAAACCACAGCGTCACGCCGACCGGGCCGATGCTGGTGGGGTTGGTTGCAAACAAGCTAACCAATACCGCCGCGCCAAACACAGCCGTTATCACGCTAACCAAACTAAGAAAGGTTCCGGTTCGCACCCCCTAATTATCGCAAAACTAAGCCATAGGCGCAAACGAACCCAAATAAAAACCACTCTGGAGGAGTGGTTTTTAAGAATAAGAGCGTTAATGGGGCGACGAATCCACCCAAATATTGTTTTGGCGCTTGTCGCCCCGTTAGTATCTCCTCAGCCGCCAGAAGCAAAAAGTACAGATTGCAGCCGAAGAAACGGTCTACCCCACCCTACGCCGCTCGGCGCAGGATTGTCGGTAGGAAAACAGCTGCAACCGGGGTTATAGCCGCGTTCCTACCGACGAGATGATGGGAGCTTATGGTCTGGCGAGTTGACGGGTAGCGAGCGCGCGGCCTAAAGTTTTTAAAGCATTAACGTGGGTGAAACTTTAGTAAAGTGGCGTCCGGTACCGTCAACTGCAGCAGCAGTTAAGCTAAACATCTCTAGAACCGTAGGGTAGGCCCGGATTAGAAATAAGGGGGATATTTCTAATCGGGACTTACCCTACCATTCCCAGTGGAGTTTTAGTCGGGGAGTATTTTGTTGTCAAAAGTGCGACTACTACCTGATACTAGCATAACCATAATTACATGTCAATGCATTTTAGCCGGTTTGTATCAATTTTCTGTTGTATAATCCGCAACGATGCGGACTAAAGGTAAGGGTTTAAAAAACCGGCTTTAACCGGGTGACCCAAAAGAGGCGGATTAGGGCTGGGTTACAGTAACCCGAGCTTGGCCTTGACCTCGGACAGCTTAGCCTCGGCGATGGCGGCCGCCTTGTCCCTCCCCTGTTGCAGAATCGAGATTAACCGGTCGCGGTCACTCATCAGGTCATAGAGCCTTTCCTGCAGTGGATGAATGGCATTGACGGCTGCGGCCGCCAGATCGGCCTTGAACTCACCGTAGCCCTTGCCTTCGTACCGCCTCTCTAGCTTTGCCACCGGCTCATCGGAGAGCAGCGAGAAAATGGTCAAGAGGTTAGACAAGGCCGGCTTTGACGGTGATGCTTTAATCTGATCACCCGAGTCGGTCACCGCCCGCTTGAACTTGGCCTCAATTACCCTCAGCGAGTCGGTCAGCATGACTACGCCGCCTTGGTCTTGGTCGCTTTTACTCATCTTCTGGGCCGGGTCCTGCAGGTTCATGATACGGGCGCCGCTATCCTGAACCGTCGCCCGCGGCAGCTTGAACACCGGCCCGTGCAGTTCGTTGAAGCGTTTGGCAATATCACGCGCCAGCTCAACGTGCTGCACCTGGTCTTCCCCTACCGGCACCTCGTCGGCGTCATACAGCAAGATATCGGCCGCCATTAGTACCGGATAGCCGAACAAGCCGGCCAACTGCCCCTCGGGACCCTGCTTAGCGCTCTTATCCTTAAACTGGGTCATGCGCCGCAGCTCGCCCATCGTCACGTAGTTGTTCAGTATCCAGGTCAGCTCCGAGTGGGCCGGGACCTGGGACTGGACGTAAAGCGTCGACCGGCGCCAGTCGACTCCCATCGCCAACAGCCAGGCCGCATCGCTCAGCGTGTTAATCGCTAGGGTCTTGGCGTCTTGGCGGACCGTCAAGGCATGCAGGTTAGGTACGAAGTAAAAAAACTCTGCCTCCTCCTGCTGCTGCAGCTCGACCCAGCGCTTCATCGCCCCCAAGTAGTTGCCTAGCGTGATCTCGCCGCTGGGTTTGATACCGGATAGGATCCGCTTCATACCGCTTTCCCCTGATCGGCGCGCCGCTTGGTCATTCCGACGCCACGCCGATCTCGACCTTTTTGGCCGTCTCTTCGATCAGCTCGACCGTTCCTGACTGCAGCTGCCCGGTGGTTTCGATCTTGTTACTCAAGCGGCCGTAGCTGGCGGTGGCCCCCTCCATGGCGTTCTTGGCGCGGGTGAGGTGCCCCCCCACCACATCAAGCTCACCGCCGAACTTTCGGGCGTCTTGTTGTATTCCTTTCAACGCCTGCAGCACCAGCTTGGCCTTCTCCTCCACCTTCTCTCCTTCGAGTGCCAGCATAATGGTCTGCAAGAAGTAGTAAAAAGTATTGGGCGAAACCATGTAAACCTTTTGCTCGATGCCGGTGTTTTGCAGGTCGGTGTTACAGATGATCTCGTAGTAGATCGACTCGCTGGGTACGTACATGAGTGCGAAATCAACCGTCCCCTCTGCCGGTAAAATGTACTTTCGGGCGATCGAGTTTAAATGTTTGCGCACATCCTTGGTAAACTCATGCCTGGCCTTGGCCTTGTCGTCCTCGTTGTCGGCGGCAAAGGCCCGGGTAAAGTTCTCCATCGGGAACTTGGCGTCGATTGGGATCAGCCCGTTCTTGGTCTTAACGATAGCATCGACCTTTTCGCCCGACTTAAAGCCGTACTGCAGATCGAAGTTGCGCTTGGGGATCATCTGCTGCAGCAGATCGCGCAGCACCTGCTCGCCAACGTTGCCGCGCAGCTTGGGCGAGCGCAAAAAATCCTGCAGCTCCTTCATGCTGCGGCCGATCTCGGCCATCTTGCCCAGCTCCTGCTGCACCCCCATCATGTACCCCGCCGCCTGGTTCAGCCGGTCGTTAATCTCCTTGGTGGTGCCGGTAATCTGGGCGTTCATCCCCACCAGGTCCTGCTTGAGCAGCCCCAAACCGGAATCGTTCTTTAACTCCGCCATCTTTTGATTGAGCACGTAAATGACAAACCCGAAGCCGGCCACGACCACCACCAACATCAGCACTAAGATCGCGATCATCATAAAACAAAGTATATCATTATCGTGCTCGACCGAACAAGGCCGAACAGCGGCTAGCGGGACATGGTCCGGACGCACCCCGCGCCAGCGTCCACCTCCACCAAGTCGCCGTCTTGCAAGACTTTGGTGGCATTACCGGTGCCGACAATGCATGGTCTTTTCATCTCTCTTGCCACAATGGCGGCGTGACACAGAATGCCGCCCCTATCCGTTACGATTGCCGCCGCCTGCTGCATCAAGGGCAGAAACTCCGGAGTGGTCATATCACAAACCAGTACCTCGCCCGTTGTAATGTCGCTTTTAGCTAAATTCTCGGCGTGGACGATTCGGGCACGCCCTATCGCCCGGCCGGCGCACCCCGTCTGTCCGGAAGCAATCTCCGCCGAAGAGACCGGCTTACCGCTACGGATGGAAAAGTCGGCATACAAGTTGCCCAAGATGCGGTTGTAATCTATAAACCAGATCCCGTAATCCGGGGAAGCCGCCGTTTCAAAGTAGCCGCACAGATAGCTACCGGCAAATCGAGCGTTAAGCTCCTTGGATAAATGTTGCCGGGTACCGGCGTCGTCAACTTTGATCAAACCTAAAATTTCAGCCAAATGTCCCCTCGCGTCAGGCTGCTCGGCGCTCATCTGCCAATCGGAAAAATCGTATGAGAACGTTATAGGGTCACTATTGTCATCATGCAGGCCCTGAGTCAGCTGATGATGGCCGCCCTTAATAATCTCACCGTACACACCGTTTTGGTTCACGACAAAGATGGTCGACCAAGTAGTGCTTGCGGGGTGCGGGATGAAGTCCGCCCGGTAACTGGAATGATCGATGTTTTGCTGATGGAACCACTCCAGTACCCTCTTAACGGAGTAGCCGCGCATACGCAGCTTAGGTAAGTTCTGTGCTTCGGGAATCAGCCGCAGAGCGCACAGCTCGTCACCATGCTCCTGAACAAACCGCTGAAACTGCGGCGTCTTTTGGGCTACATCCTGGGCCTTGAACTGCCACGGCTGGTCGAACGGTAAACATATTGTTTGATTTAACACCTTCAGCCGTTCGCGCTTTTGGTTGTCCTCCTCCCTCATGGCGGCGGCGTTTGCGTGTCGCATCTGGTCAAACCACTCGGTCAAAGAGATTTGAGTGGCAAGTATTTTAGCTAACTTAGAATCATCCACTTTTTAACACCCCCTCCTCAGGCGCTTAAGTCCCCCACATCCAACACCAGCGCGTCGCCCGGCTTAGCCTGGCCGCTTAAAATCCGGTTGGCGACGGTGTTTTCGACCGCTTTCTGGACCATCCGCCGCATCGGCCGGGCCCCCAGGCGCGGGTCGTAGCCTGCCTCCACCAGGTGACGGACCGCCGCCTCGGTCAAACTAACGGTGATTTTTTGAGGCGCCAGCGTTTGGTTGACCTCACCCAGCATCAGCCCCACCACCCGCTCCAGCTCCTCCTTGGTCAACGGCCGAAACAGCACCACCTCGTCGAACCGGTTGATCAGCTCGGGCCTAAACTGGTGGCTGTCGATCAGGCCGTTCACGATCGCCTCCTCGAACTGCTCCAGGCTCTCCCCCGCCTCGATGTGCCGGCGGATGTCGTCGGCCCCGGCGTTGGAGGTAACGATGATAATGGCTTCTTTAAACGACACCTCGCGGCCGTTCGAGTCGGTCAGGCGGCCCTCGTCCAGCATTTGCAGCAGCAAGTTCAGTACGTCAGGATGCGCCTTCTCGATCTCGTCCAGCAGCACCACGCTAAAAGGATGCTGGCGGACCTGTAGTAGCAGGTTGCTGCCGGTACCTTCCTCACCAGAGGCGGCCAGCAGGCGGGCGGCGTCGTCCGGTTGCGCGTACTCGCTCATATCAACCCTGATCATCTGGTCGCGGCCGCCAAAGTAGGCTTCGGCCAGAGCCTTGGTCAGCTCGGTCTTGCCGACGCCGGTCGGCCCCAAGAACAAAAAGCTGCCGACCGGACGGTTGGGGTTACCGACTCCGGCCCGTGACCGCCGCAGCGCTGCCGCCACCACGCTAACCGCCCGCACCTGGTTGATCATGCGCTTATGCAGCAGCTCTTCCAGATGCAGCAGCTGCGCTTTCTCGGCGGCGCCGGCCGGTGCCGCCTTAACGCCCAGCGTCTGCTCCACCGCTACCTGCACCGAGTGAGGCGTAATCCGGCCGCCGTCGGGGTAACCGAAGGCGTCCTCCAGCAGCTTCAGGGCCTTGCCCGGCAAAGCCTGGTCGCGGATGTAACGCTCGGCCAGCCGCTGAACCTCCAGCAGCGCCTGGTAGGTCAGGATGCTGCCGCGCTCGTACTCCAGGCTGAGCGCCCGGTCCTGCAAGATGCGCTTCACCTCTTCGGACCCGGACTCCGGCACATTCACGACGTTAAACTGCGCCGCCATCGCCGGGTTGCTGCCCGCCAGGTGCTGCCAGTCACCGGGCGTCATGGCTAAAATCAACCGGCCGCGGCCGCTGTCTAGAAACGGCAGCAAGATCTGCGACAGGTCCACCGCGCCTACGCCCGCACCAAAGAACAGTTGGGCCTCGTCCAAAAACACGATCATGTTGCCGGCATGCACCGCGTCGGCCAACAGCTCCAGCATGGTCTGCTCCAGCTGGCCGGGCTGCTGATTGGACGACACCAGCAAAGCGGCGTTCAAGCTGACCACCTGGTGGTAGGCCAGCGCTCCCCCGCCGTGCAGCAGCCGCTCGGCCAGGGCGTAAACCAAGGCGGTTTTACCCACGCCGGGATCGCCCACCAGTACCACGCTAGAGCGGCTGGGACGCGACAGGTTAACCAGCATCTGCTCAAGCGTCTGGCCGTGGGCCAAGGTTGCAAACGTCATGCCGGAGCTCTCAACATCGGCGCTTAAGTTGCGGCTGTAACGGCCGAGTACCGGCGTGTACCCCGCCGCCCAGTCCCGGCCGATACCGCCGGAGTAAGCGCTCCGGCGCGGGTGGCCCAGGGCGATCAGCCGCTCCAGCCACTCCAGCGCGGCCCGCAGGTCGGACGGGTCAACCAAACCGCCAAAGCTACTGGCAAGACCGGCGGGATGGGCCGTCAAGGCAGCGGCCGTCAGGGTAGCCGCATCGATCACCGGCAGCCGTAACTCGCAGGCCAGTCGATAAGCCTCCTGCCAGACAGCCTCGGCTGAGCCCTCCGCCGGCAGGCTAGCTTCGATCGCGTCCGGATCGAGGCCGAGACGGTTCACCAAGAAGGCGGCCTGCCGGTGCCGGCGCAGGACCAGCCACAGCGTGCGCGGCGTCCCGGGCCAGGGCAAGAGGCTGACGATGTCGGCCGACACCACCTGGTCGAGCGGTACCACCCCCCCGTCGGCCGGCAGGTCCGCCCCCGGCGGCAACTCGCTTAGCTCCCAGCGGTACCACAGTGTAAGCATAAGTATGGCGATGGCCGCTCCGGCCAGCAGATACCCGGCCGGGTCGGAGCGTAAATGCAGGTACAGGCCGGCGCCGGTCAGCAGCCCGGCCGCCGGCCCCATCAGCCCAGCAATCGGCCGGATCAGGCGGGCCAGGCGGGCCTGGCGCAGCCGCAGGCTGGGCTGGTAGCTAAACCCGGTCACGTCTGCACCACCCCCAGCAGCGGCAGCAAGACGGCCAGTAGCGGCAAAAAGGGCCAAGCGGCCAGCGCGGCCAGACCAATGACCGCCAACAGCGCCAGACAAACGGCCGCCGCCATTAGCACCAGCAGCCGCACAACCAGCCCGACCGCCCGGGAAACCAGGTTATCAACCAGCGCCCGCAGTTTTTCCCCCAGCGTTTTACCGGGGTAGGCCACGATGCGCTTCCAGGGAGCAAACAGCGTCGGTACGAGCAGCGGTACCGAAAAGTAGTGGTAGGTGCCCGCCAACGCCGACTCCGTCCGGGCGGCCAGCCGGCGCCAGCCCGCGCCGTACCACCACCGGAAAAACGCTAATGCTAACATAAGGTTTATTTTAGCATCATTAGAGTAAAAACGCCCAACGCTCCCGACCGCCTGCGCCCTGCTCCTCCACTCCCGCCGCCGACCGCTGCTGCCTTAAAACGCAAAACAGCCCTCGCGGGCTGGGTTTGGCATGGGCTGTTTTGCTTCCTGCAAGCTTAAGCTGATCGAGTAGTCCCTGTAACAGCTTAAACTTCGGACCGCCGTTGTCGCAAGTTTAACCCCTTAAGCGGCCAGGTCTTCGTCCTCCACCTGCTCAATCATGCTCATGACCTGGTCCTTGTCCTCGACATAGGTGTCGCCCAGTGACTCAAAGAAGTTAACCACCCCCTCCGGCTGGCCGCTCTCCTGGGCGTCCATGGCGATGTTGCTCGCCAGATCTGGGTAGTTGTTGTACTTGTCGGCGAACTCGTACAGGTGCTGGGTCTGGTCTTGCTCTTCTGCTTTCATGGCGTCTCCTTAATGTTTAGTGAGGTTATCGTATCCAGCCGGGCGCGTTAAGGCTTTAGCTGATACCCCAAAAGTTCAAACTCCTTGCTTGAAGAGGCCTTGTCATACTGGCTAGCTTAAGAGCGTTCATCAGGAGCGCCACGGTAGAAAGTTAGCAAGTCTCCAGACGTACCCTCAAAAGAGCACCAGGCTCATTGCCAGCTCTCCCGGTTGCTAATTATATAGTTAGCTATATAATAGGTTATATAACTATAACGGCACCAACCATGACCACTCCCCCTCCCGACCCGCGGCACCGGCGCAAACTGGGTAAAATCGGCACCAGCGGTAACAGCTCGTACTACCTGACACTGCCGGTTGATTTGGTACGGCGGTTGGGCTGGCGCAAAGGCCAGCGGCTGGTGGTGCGGCAGCGGCCGGACCGGCCCGGACTGATAGTTGAGGACTGGCAGCCCCCGGCCAAACCGGACGGCGGGCCTAACCGGGTGTTTCCTGGTAAGATGACAGAATAAGCGAGCCAAGCGATGATTCAGTTTTACTACCGCAACCTTAAAGAGAGCAAGCTAAAAACCTCCGACCGCTTCCGGGTCGGCTCCTGGATCTATGTCGAACAGCCGAGCGAGGAGGACATCACGCAGCTGGTCGAGCGGTTTGAGCTGGAGGCGGGCCATCTGCGCGACGCCCTGGATATGGACGAGATGCCCCGGCTGGAGGTGGAGGGCAACCACACCTACGTCTTTACCCGCTGCGCCTTCATGGAAAACGGTCAGATTAAGACCGCCCCTCTCTTGCTGGTGGTCGGCAGCGACTTTTTAATGACCGTTGCGCCCAGAGCGCTGCCGGCGCTGGAAAGCCTGACCAAAGGCAAGACCGAGTTTTTTACCACCCAAAAGGCCAAGCTGTTTTTGCAGCTGTTTACGCAGGTAACCGGCAGCTACAGCGGCTTTACCACCAGCATCAACAAACAGATTCGCAGCATCCGCGCCAAACTGACGGTCGAAAACATCTCCAACAAAGACTTTATCCGCTTCGTCACCCTCGAAGACGTCTTAAACGAGTTTTTATCCGAACTGGTACCAACCAGCGCCATCCTAAACGGCCTGCTGTTAGGTAAGAAAAACCTACTGTTTTACGAGGAAGACAAGGATTTGATCGAGGATCTGCTCCTGAGTAACCGCCAGTTGATCGAGACCTGTAAAGCCAACCTCAAAACCATCACCAACATTCGCGAGGCCTACTCCACCATCATGACCAACAACCTGAACCGCCAGATCAAGCTGCTAACCTCTTTGACCATCGTCCTGACCGTCCCCACCATCATCGCCAGCATCTTCGGCATGAACGTTCCCCTGCCGGGCGCTAACTCACCGGCGGCGTTCGAGGTCATTTTGGTGATCATCGCCGCCATCGCCGCCACATTGCTATGGGTGTTCGCGCGTAACAAGTGGCTGTAGGCCGGGCAGGCTCAGTAGCCGTTAAAACCGCTTTTGCCCGCTGGCGTCGTCGCGGCTAACCCACCAGCGGTCTTCTTTGTTGCTAAACCACCACTCGTCGGAGCTGGTCTCGGTAATCTTTTCGGCCAAGCGCTTTGCCACCGGCGTTTTCAGCCGCATGATGGCCGACGGCAGCCAAGAGGCGGCCCTGGCGTTGCCGATGTCCACCTGCTCTTTCAGCGCCAAGATCCACTCCAGGTTGTCGGCGTCCTTGGCCAAAACAGCCTCTTTGGTTCGGCGCGCCTTGTACTCGCCTAAAATCTGCGTAATCTCGTGGCCGAACTCCAGCGTGCCGGCCAGCTCCTTGATGGCCTTTTCCTCGTCGGCCTCCACGTACTTTTGGTGGACGTAGTTCAAGTCGCCGGTGCGCGCCTCGGCCAAGTCGTGCAGTAAACACATCTTCATGACCTTACCGGTGTCGACATCACCCTCCAGCAGCGACAGCACCAGCCCGACGTAAACCGCCCGGTTGGTGTGTTCCGCCACCGATTGGTCGCCCGATCCCAGGAAGTGAAAGCCGGTGCGGGGAGACTTTGCCAGTAGCCCCACCTCGAACAACAGGTTGACAACGGCGGACAGGTTGCTCTTCATGCTGCCCATTGTCTGCCCAACGCTCATCCCGGTCAAGCCGGCCATTGGCATCCCCGAGCCAAACGACGCCGTCCCGCCGCAACCAAGATTTTTGCCGCCAACCCAAAAGTCCCCCGATAATAACCGGGGGACTTTGTTCTATTTTTGATCCAGGCCTTGCTAACTCGTGACGGTTTCGGCTAAGTCTATGATCTCACCGTTGTCCCGCAGCTTAACCCGCGGCGGAATGGCCTCAAAAAAGTTTTGCACGTTTTCGGAAACATTAAACTTGCGCCCCAGAGCTACCAACTTGTCACGAGTCACAGGATACCGGTCGATCGACCGCAGTACGTTGACTAAATCGAGCTGGTTCAAACTCTCCATACAGTTCTCCGTTAAGCCTCTCTAGCTTACCCTGCCCGGCCGGGTATCGACTACGGCAATACTCACAAACGATTTGCGCATCATGCGGCCGATAATTTGTGCGCATCACCGAGGATTTTTCGCGGTTTCAGCGCAAACCAGGTCTGGAGCAGCATTTTGGCCTATCATAATAGCGTGGGCATGAAGATGCCCCCTCTTGGAGCTTGCGCTCCGCCAGGGGGCAGGTGTGCCGTCAAAGAAGGGCCACCGAGAGGATCATGAACATCGCGCCTGACTGAGATGAGCGTCATGCCAAGGGGATCTTCTTCCCCGGCACGCCGATGAGCCCAGCAATGGCTACCAACAGCGGTGCGAAAGCGAATTCTTACGGAAGCTGTCGAGTGCAACATTGGCTTTGAGCTTGGCGGGCTAGCGAAAAGCGGCGATTGCGAACTGAAGTGTTCCGTCCGTGAGCCAAAGCACCGACATGAACCACGAAAAAACTGCACTAGTCAGCCACGAGCTGCCTCCACCGAAGATGGTGTTGAGTGTGGCTGAAGAGGTGTAGACGAGAGCCGCCACCATCATCAGTACGCCCAGGGCAAAGTAGACGGGTTCGCCGGGGTCACTGACAACGACAAACAGCTGTGCGACGAATGCCACGATACTCATGACTACGGCCGCCAAAGCAACCAACTCGACTGTCTGCTTGTGAACTTGAACGCCCTGCATGGGTTTCTCCCCTCGAATTGACGACACGGGTACAAGTAGCCAGTTGGCCACCAATGCCGGCAATAATACTACTTATGGCATTAAATGTCAATAGTTACCATCAAAGAATGGGGGCTTAAAGTCGTTTTCCGAATCTAAATTGCTTGACTTCGCACGTCGTCAATCGACTCAGAATCACACAGCTCAGGATTATTCGCCTCGCCAGCGAACCGTAAGTGAGCGAAGTGAGTCGAATGGTCGGGGTGACCGGACTTGAACCGATGACCTCAGCGTCCCGAACGCTGCGCGCTACCAACTGCGCCACACCCCGAAATCGATATTGTAAAAAACACGGCACGCTGAGCCGTAGTTTTTTAATGCATGAAAATTATAACAGATGAGCTTATGTAAAGCTGTGCGACTGCCGTTCCGACACGGGTGAGCCCATTTCTTGTATGGTCGCTTAGCCCTAAACAGAGCTCCTCTTCGTTACTTTTTTGACAGCAAAAAGTAACCCAAAACTGCCTGTTTGGGGCTCACCCCAATGCTTGGGGAGGTGAGGCAGTTCTTAGTTCCTTTGGGTTCTAAAAGAAAAAGCGTCTGTTCACCCCAAATAGGGTAAGCAAGCGCGAGGAAGTATAAGAAACTAAAGACTAGTAGGTATGGCGGTAGTACCAAGCAGTCTGGCCTAAAGGCCAGCGTCTAGGCTACAAAAAGCAGAGCGCCCTGTTTGGGGTGAACAGACAAGAGGCGGGTTACCACGGGATAAGGAGGAGAAAGAGGGGGTCCGCTGCGGCAGGGGTTGGAGGCGAAGGATTAGCTATTAACTCTTACTGCTCAACTGGCTGAGTGAATCCTGGCGATACAGGCAAAGCCTGCTACTTACCCAATAAACCAAAAAGGCCGCGGTACCTTGACCGCCTTTCGAACCCTCATTCGGCGGACGGCGGGCGCACCAAAACTGTGTTCAACCATCCCCCGCCAGTTGTCTTTCAGCCACCTGCGCTGGTCAAGATACAGCTGCTCGAGTCCCCGCTCCCGAAACTCGGCCCGCATCACCCCTCCGGCGTGAGGATGACGGAACTTTTGGACGATCGGCGAGTTAAACCCGTGGGCGTAATGGCACAACTCGTGTACCAATGTAGCTTTTACAACAAGCTCGGGCACGCGCTGATCACGGAACAAGCCGTTTAGTGTGATGACGCTGACATCGGGCTGGCGCAAGTCCACCTTGATTGAACCGAGCCGGCTTTTAGCTCGCCGGCCGAAGGTAATTTTAACGATGTTATCCTGCGGCACATCCGGAAAGTGCCCATCCCAGGTGTCATCGAGCAGTTGGTACAGCCAGGTCTCGTCACGCATGAGCGGCCTCTGCCTCATCGGTTTCCACCGTGCCGTAGTAGCGAATGGCGGCGCAGTGGTGGAAGCGCGACGGCTTAGGGGTAAACTCCCGCTGCCTGATGCTGACGGCCAGCTTGGCCAGCTTGGCGCGGTGGTTTTTTAAGATAGCCGCCGACAGCTCGACCCCGCCTTCCGCACCGGTGACGACGAAATCAAGCGTCACCGCCGCCGGGGCCCGGCCCGACATGGCTTGATAGGCCAACGCGTAGGTGCGCAGCTGAAAGCTTTTCTTGGCCTCTTCCACCAGCTTGTCCGGATCGGTTTTGCGCCCAGTCTTAAAGTCGCGTAGCTCCACCCCGGCGGGCGTCTCAAAGGAGGCGTCGATGCGTCCTCTCAGCCGCAGTTTGGCCTCCTCCAGCTCCAGCCGGATCGGCACTTCGCTGCCCAGCACCCGCCGGTCGGCCGCCCGCTCACGGGCCACAAACCGCTCCAGCACCTGGTGGGCCAGCTGGCGGGCGGACTGCGCCAGCTCCCGCCGCTCGTAGCCCCGGTCGCTCCACAGCTCATCCAGCCGCGCGTGCAGCTCTTCCAGCCCGGCCGTCTCGCCGCGCAGCTTGGCCTCGTAATAGGCCTGGATGACGCCGTGCAGCGCCAACCCGAACCCCAACTGCGGCCCAAACGGTTGGCTGATACCAAGCACGTTCTGGAGGTAAAAGTCGTACGGGCAGCGCTCGTACAACCCCAAATCGTTGACCCCCAGCTCCAGCCAGCCGTCGGCGGTTTCAAACGGCAGCCGCCGCTGCTGCTGGGAGGCTAGCGGATAGTATCGCTGTAATTTGTTCAACATTCTGGTAGTGTCCGACGCAACGGTTGGTTCAGGCGCAGCTAAAACGGCTCCCCCTAGCAGCTCGCTTAAAAACGGGCTGGAGGTCTGGCGGCGGCCAGCCGCGTCCTGGGCGGCGGCGCTGATGATCAAACGGTTCTTGGCCCGGGTAGCGGCCACATACATCAGCCGGCGGAACTCATGCTCGGGCGGCAGCTCCGACCGGCGCCGCAGCTGCTCCGGCAGCTCCCGGCCGCCGTGCCCGGGAGCCTCTGACCAGCTGCGCTGGGTGCAGCCAATTAGATAAACCGTCTCAAACTCCAGCCCTTTCGAGGCATGAACACTCAAAAGCTGTACCCCTTCCGCATCACCCAGCGGTTCGGTCACCTCGATCACCGGGGGCTTAGGAAAGACGCTCAAGTAGCCCGTCAAAGTGGCATCGGCCGCCACCATTTCATAATCCTGCATGTGGGCCAGCAGCCGCTGTAAGTCCTCGAACACCCGGGCAATGCGGGGGTTGCTGCCCGCGGCCGCAATCAGCCGGTCGGACAGGCCGGTTTCAAACACCAGCCGGAACGCCAGCCGGCTGACCGGCAGCTCCTGAGCCCACTCGCGCCAGCGGTCCAGCCGCTCAACGGCCATACGGGCATCGGGGTCGGCCTCAAACGAAGCCCGCAGCACCTCTTCGGCGCTGGCTAAGTCTGCCCGGCCCTGCTCCAGTAAGCGCCGGTAATCGTCAGCCCGCCAACGCATAAACGGCCCCAGCATGACGTGGGCGACGCTTTCCTCACTGGCCCTAAAGCTTAGCCACTGCAGTAAGTACCACAAATTTATCAGTTCCGGTTGTTCAAAAATGTTGCTCTCCGCTACCAGCGCGAACCCCACTCCTCGCGCGCGCAGTAACCTTGCCAGCGCCTTCAGCGGCGCCTTGGTCGCGGCCAGCACCGCGATTTGGGCCGCCTTCTCCCCCGCCGCCAGGCGCGCCTGCAGCGCCGCCGTCACCCCCTCCAGCTCGTCCGCCGGCGCAGCATAGGACACGAACTTGACCTCCCCCTGCTTTTGCGCCGCCGCCAGCAACCGTTTATCAAGCCCCAGCCGGGCCTCCAGCCGGTCGGGGTCGTTGTGGCGAATTAAGCGGTAAGCCGCGTCCAGTATCGGTTGCGCCGAGCGGTAGTTGCGCACTAAAACGACCGGTCTAGGTACCCGGAACCTCTCCGCAAAAGACAAAATGTTGGCTATTTCCGCCCCCCTGAAGGCGTAAATGGATTGATCGTCATCGCCAACCGCGAAGACGTTACCGTCCGGCGGCACAAAACTGCGCAGCAGTTCGTCCTGAACCGGGTTGGTGTCCTGGTACTCGTCCACCAACACGTAGCGGTAGCGCTGCCGCAGCCGCTCGGCCAGATTGGGCCGCTCCCGCAAAATCTTCAGCGGCAAAAGCAGCTGGTCGCTGTAATCGAAACTGCCGGTTTCGGCCTTCAGCGCCTCGTACAGCCGGTACAGAGCCGCCAAATCCGCCTGCTCCGCCACGTCCTGGGGATGGGTTTCGCCCGGATCCCGCTGTAACTCCTTAACATAGCTGCCGTAATCATCCGCCGACACATCGTTGTTCTGTAGCTGCCCTATATAGCCCACCACCCCGGCCAAAAAATCGTACAGGTCGCTTTGCAGAGGGTAATATGCCAGCTTAACTCTATCAAAATGTTGTAGCAAAAGCAGCGTCTTCTGCGTATCGTTGATCAGCCCCCCTCGGGTTGAGCGCCCGATGTGAGTGGCGTAACTTCCCAGCAGCTCCGTGCCGAAACCATGGAACGTCATGACCGGAATCTGAAAGGCCCGCCAGTCCACCAAGTCATAAATACGCTCAGCCATCTCGCGGGCGGCCTTCTCGGTAAACGTCAGTACCAGCACCTGGCCCGGCTGCGCCCGCCCGCTGGCGATTAGATAAGCTACCCGCCGTGTGATGACTTCGGTCTTGCCGGTGCCGGCCCCCGCTACCACCAGCATCGGCCCCTGGTCATGTTCAACCGCCGCCCGCTGCTCTTTGTTCAAATCGCTTAAGTCCATCGTCATAATAGTCTACCAACTCAGCCGCTCTATCAAGTCTTCAAGCTGACGGGCTGGTTGGAGCATCATCAGCTAAGCAGCGTAAGCGGATTGCCTGACCTTCTCCGAGGTGGTATGCTCAAAGCAGCGTCAGACCCTTGCCGACGCTCAGCCTATTAGCCAAACCACCATGGAAAAACCCCAGCCACAGCCCCCCGAACTTGTTGCCCGTACCGCTAAGCTTGTCCCCTACCCGAAGCGGACCAAAACGGTGCCCAGCTTTGCCACCTCTTATCACTACGAGCCGGAAGGCCCGGGTGAGGAGTCGGCACTGGGCGGTTTATACGTAGCGATCGAGGTGCTAACCGGCCGCAAGCAGGCTGAAGCGGTGGCGGATTTAGTAATTGAAACCATGGGAGAACACTACTACAACAGCTCTCAGCCGGCCGACGGTGCGGCCGTGCTAGAGCGCTTTGAGGCCGCCGTCAAGGCCACCAACCAGGAACTGGCCTCATTCACCCAGGCCGGTCACGCCGGTTGGGTCGGCCGCATGAGCGCGGTCATCGCCGTGCTGTCAGGATCGCAGCTGCACATTACTCAGGCCGGATCGGCCGAGGCTTACCTTTACCGGGCCGGTGCCGCCTCCTGCATTACCGCCGGACTGCAGCCCAAGGAGCCCCACCGGCCGGGGGGCACGTTCGCCAACATCGCCAGCGGCAGCCTGCAGCCCCAGGACCGCATACTGCTGGCCACCCCCGCGCTTTTCCACCACATCCCCAAAAATCAGCTCAAAACCCTGATTCACGACAACACCGCCAACGCCGCCGTGCAAAAGCTGTCGGTCCTGGTCAAGCAGCTGGAGGACGCCGACCGCGCGGCGGCTCTGGTTATCGAAGTAACCACGCCCCAGCTGCTGGCGCTGCAGGCCCGGCCGGCAGAGCCCCAGGAGGCCTACGTCGGGCAGCCCTCAACTCCCCTGGCAGCCGCCAAAGAGGCAGCGGCGCCGGTACTCTCAAGCGTGGTCGCCAACACCAAGCGGCTGGGCCAAAAAGGAGCGGCCTACGGCCAGTCAACGCTGCTGCCTAAGACTAAGCAACTGACACTCAAGGCCGCCAAGCACGCTGGCGGCGTCCTGCGCCGCCGACGTGGGCGCCAATTAGCGCTGCTGGCGTCCGTCCTGCTCATGGCAACCTTGGGATGGTACACCCACGCCTCCAGACAAGCGGCGGGCGTGGAGGCACTAGCCAAGCGTTACGATGCCGTCTTCATGCAGCAGCAGAAAGCCCAACAAGCGCTGGCGGCCGGCGACAAGACCGGCAGCCGAGCGGCACTGGTCGCCGCCGCTCAGGATTTACAGGAACTGGCAGCCTCGGGTCGGCGGAAAGCGCTCGATAGGGCCCTGACCAAGCGGCCCCACCCCGAAAACGACCCGGCCTCGGTGCAGCAGCTGCAGGCGCAAATCACCGCCGCCATCGACCGGATCGATGGACTGCAGAAGGTCGAGCCGGCCGTAGTGACTCGTCTAGACGCGCTGGGAGAGGCCAAACCCACCCACTTTGAGCTGCTTGGTAGTAACGTCATCCTGGTCGACGGCCAAAAGGGCTCCATCCACCGCTACAATCTGCCCGCCGCCAAGCTTACCCCCGCCGTGGCCGCTCGTGCCGACATCGGCCGGGTGGTCGCCACGACGCTGGCCTCCAGCGGCGACGGCGTCTATCTGCTGACGGCCGAGCCGGCGGTCTGGCTCTACCGCGCGGAGAATAACAGCTTAAAGCGTCAGTCCATCAGCTTTGGCCAGTGGCCCAAGGGCAAAGCCATCGCCAGCTACGGCGGCAACCTCTACATACTGGCCGAGGACGGCTCCCAGGTTTATAAGCACATTCCGACGGCCGGCGGGTTTGCCGCTAAGAGCTCCTACTTTCCCGGCGCGGCGGCCGCCGGTCTAGGCGGCGCGACCAGCTTGGCGATCGACGGGGCCGTCTACATCGGCGGCGGTAAGGCCGGATTGCGGCGCTACATAGCGGGCCAGCTCGACCAAACCGCCCGCGACCTGCCCGAACCGCTGGCGCAACCAGCGCAAATTCAGTCTACCGCCGACGGAACCCGCTTGTTAACCTTAAACGGCGACGGCACAAGGGTTGCTCTGCTGGCAGCCGGCGATACGCGCCTGAACTTTATCAGGCAGTACGAGCTCAAAGGGGCCGGACGGCTGCACCAAGTCCGTGCCGACACTAAAGGTACCGCCGTTTACGCCCTCACCGACGGCAAGTTATTAAAGTTCTCGCCCTAGGGAGCTTCTGAACTTCTTGCCCTAACGCTTTCGAGAGTGGGTTGCGTCAAGCGTCAACGGTTACCGGTCAAACGTTTCTTGGGTTACATTCTCTCGATTAGACTGATACCTAAGACCCTGAAGTAAGATTTCATAAACACGGTGAACTGTTGTATCAAATACAACTTATCCTCCGCTACTTGAGCATCAAGGTCGATGATACGCTCCGACTCGTAGTAATCATGAAACGCCCGGGCTAACTCCAGCCCGTAAAACGTTAGCCGGTGTACCCCGTGGTCGGCGGCTATCTCCTGCAGCAGCTCGGGAAACCGCGTCATCTGCTTAACCAACTGCCGCTCCAGGCCGTTCAAGCCGCCCGTCCCGGCCGCCGGCTTCAGCCCCTTCTTACCAGCCTGGGCTAGGATCGAGTGCGCGCGGACGTGCGCGTACATGACGTACCAGTAAGGGTTTTTGTGCGACTCTTCCTTGGCTAGATCAAGATCAAAGTCCATGTGGCTGTCGGCCGAGCGCATTAGGAAGAAGAAACGGGCGACCTCCGGCCCCACTTCATCCATCAGATCATCAACGGTCACAATGTTACCGGCGCGCTTACTGATTTTGACCTCTTTGCCCTCCCTGACCAGCCGCACGAACTGGTGAATCACAAAGTGCAGCTGCTTGTTTGGCGCCAGTCTGCGCAGGGTTGACCGCAGTGACGGCACCTGGCCGGCATGATCGGCCCCCCACTCTTTAATGGCAACATCAAACCGTCGCTGCTCAAAAATATCCAGATGATAGGCGATGTCGTTGCCTAGGTAAGTCACATCGCCACCCGCCTTCACCAGCACCCGGTCGCGCTCATCACCGAAAGCGCTGCTTTTGAGCCAGACCGCCCCATCTTGCTCGTAAACCAGACCCTCCCGCCGCAGCCGCTCAAGCGCACGGTCGAACTGGCCCGACGCGGCCAAATCTTTTTCGTTAAACCAGACATCAAACTTGATACCCATCTTTTCGATCGACGGCTTTAAGTAGCGCTGGAAAATGGTCTGAGTCAGCAAATTACCTAGCTCGTCCTCCGGCTTGGTCGCCAGCTCCGCCCTAAACTCCTGCGCCAGCTTTTGAATGTACTGGCCGCGATACTGGACCTCCTCCGGGGAAACTATGCCGGCTGCCGCCTTGACCGATTCAACCAGCTTCCTGATTTGGGTGCCGGCGTCGTTAAAGTAGTACTCACGGGTGACGTTGTAACCACAGCTCTCCAGCACCCGCGCCAGCACGTCACCCAGAAAGCCGCCGCGGGCATTGCCGAGCGTCAGGGGGCCGGTGGGGTTGGCAGAAATGAACTCCACCTGCACCTTGCGGCCCTGCCCCAACCGGCTGGAGCCGTACTTTTGGTCGATCTCGGCCAGGCGGTCCGCCCAATACCCCGGCGTCATCGTGATATTGATAAATCCGGCGCCGGCAGCCTGCGCCGACTGGATCTGCGGATGTTTAATCTCGCCGGCTAGCCGCTCCGCCACGGTTCTGGGAGCGGTTTTCAGCTGTTTGGCCAGTCCGAAGGCGACGTTAGTTGAAAAGTCCCCGAACTCGGCCTGCGCGTAGGTAACCTCAGGTTGCACATCCGCGTCGTACCCGGTTTTACAGGCTTGAGTAATAATTTTGGCTATTTCGGCGGTGGTCATAATGCCCTAGATTATACCAGTTGAAGCGCCCCAAGCGTTAACGTTGCCCGCCGGTACCGGGTTTACTACTTGATACTTACCCCCGGCTACCTAATACTTAAGGGTATGAAGCTTTTGGCTAAAAATAGACGCGCCACCTTCGACTACCAGATTACCGACAAACTGGTGGCCGGAATCGTCTTGAGCGGCGCCGAGGTTAAGAGTATTAAGGCCGGTCATGCCAGCCTCAAGGGCAGCTTCATTGCGCTGCGGGACGGCGAGGCCTACCTGACCAACGCTCACGTCACCCCCTACAATCACGCCGGCAACGCCAGCAAGCTTGACCCCACCCGCTCGCGTAAGCTGCTGTTGCACCGTCGGCAGATCGATCGGTTGCTCGGGGACAAAACCGCCGGCCTGAGCGCTGTTCCCCTGGCGCTGCTGCAGGACCGGGCGCTCATAAAGGTGGAGGTCGGGATTGGTCGTGGTAAAAAAATCTACGATAAGCGAGAAATCATCAAGAAACGCGACCTGGAGCGCGAGTCGGCCCGCCGCTATAAAAGCTAGTTATAAAAGTAACACCCCCGGCCTGTCGGCCGGGGGCACTGATTTTGCTGCACCGCCAACTAACCGGCGGGCCTTCCCCAGATGAACTCCATTGCCTCATGGGTGTAGCGCCTAGCGGCCGCTGGCTCCTCTATGACCGTGGCGTGGCCACGGCCGCCCTCGATGAGACGGTGACTGGGAGATGCCTCCTGCCAACACTTCAGCGCATCGTCCTCCACTATCGGGTCGTTACCAATGGAGTCGACGATTGCCACCCGGACACCGGCTAACTCACCCTGATCCAAGCCTGGGCTGTCGGTGATGGCTGCCAGCTGGTCGGCGGCGTCCTTGACCGGATGGTGCCACATAAACCGTTGGTGCTTGCGCAGATGCTCCGGGTCTACCCCGTTCTCTTTGTAGACGGGCATTAGCTTATCGGCCAGCTGCCTGAGCGCCGGCCACGACTTGCTCAAAAGCCAGCCCGGCTTCACGTAGCGAAACAGCCGTAACGGCAGCTTGATGTCGCCGGCTCTAGTCGGGCTGTCAACCGCCACGATACCGTCGATGGGTAGCTGGGCGGCGCTGCGGCGGTAAAACTGGGCTGACAGCAGTCCACCCAGCGACACCCCATACAGCATCACGCTCCGGTACTGCCGTCCCAACCGCTTTTGCAGCTGGTCGAACAGCAAACGGGGCCGAAAACCGGGCTCGTAGTCCACCAGCACCACGTCGCCGTAACTTAGAAGCAGCGGCAGGAGGGCCCGCGAGGTGACCTCTGCGCTGCTGGACAGAGCGGTCAGGAAAACGATCGCCCTACCCGTTTGAGCACCCTCAATGGTGTTGAACCTGGCTCCGCTCGGAGGACTGGGGTTGTAGGTGATCCAGCCTTCCGCTATAACCAGCGTCGGCAGAAATAGCAACAACACCAGAACCGCTGCAGCGGGCTTGATGAGCGCAGGCAGCATGCCCCACGCCCTGCTTGCCACCGCGATAACCACGGCCATAACCGCGGCAACTACGGCCAAACGTGCCAGCACAGCAACCAGCCCCTTTCAAGACTTGAGGAATGGGAAGGTACAAAAAAGTTCTACCAAGAGTAGGACTTATGTTATTATGTCATATATAGCCGAGTGGCGCAAGCTTCACCTGCCAGGAGTACTCGGCCTCATAACGCCAAAGCTCGTAAAATCCGCTTTTTACTGGTATGATGCAGCATTCCGCTTTGCCGATCCTTGACAGCTCGATCCCGACCGAAAGGTAGCCCGATATGACCAGCGATACGCCCTTCCCGCCCGGCTTCCTGATAGGAGCCGGCGGTGTTACCTATTCGTTCAGCGACGACGTGTTCCCGTGGCTGCTGGCGAACGCCGGGCGCTTGTCCCGCCAGGCCGGCCCGGAGCACAACTACGGCCTGGGTCCGGTCCCCGACTGGGAGCTGATCGCGGCCGACGCCAACGACCCTAACGCCTACATCCCCAACGACGACCACCTATATCGTTTTGGCAAGGATTACCGCCTGGGGCGGGAAGAGGCCGGACTAAACGCCGTCCGCATCCACGTCTCGTGGGCCAGAATTGAGCCCCTCCAAGGCTGGGTCAACCAGGTGGAGCTGTGGCGGGCCAAGCACATGGTCCAGACCGCCCGCGAGCTCGGCTTGGAGCCGGTCGTGGTGCTGCTGCACTTTGCCCTGCCGCAGTGGGCCGCCGAGCGGGGAGGGCTGGCCGACCGGCGGATTGCGGCCGACTTTGCCCGCTTTGCCGGCCAGATGGCCGCAGCGCTGCCGGACGTGCGATTTTGGCTGACCATTAACGAGCCGGAGTTCTACGCTCTGCAGGCCTACATCACCCGCACGCTGCCGCCGGCCCGGTGGTCTGTACGCAAATACCTCAAAGCCAACCGTCACTTGATCCGGATGCACCGGCAAGCTTATGCCGCCGTTAAGCAGGTTCAGCCCGGCGCGCAAATCTCAGCCGCCAACAGCAGCGTTTACTTTGACCCCGGTGGCGGGCGCTGGGGCCGGTGGAACCGGCGAGTAACCCGGGCGGCAGATTGGTGGTACAACCGCCGCTGGAGAGACAGCACCATCGACCGGCAGGATTTTGTCACCTGCCAGTTTTACTTCTGTATCCCCGTCAACGGGTGGCCCTTCCGCACCGGCAAGCACTCCCCTGCATTCAGCGGACCGAGATCCGACTACGGCTGGCCGCTTCATCCCGACAAGCTGTACGACGTAGTGATGGATCTGCACCGGCGCTACGGCAAGCCGGTCATGGTCACCGAGTTCGGCTTGGCCGATAAAACCGACCGCCGACGGGGTTGGTACCTGACAGAGGGCCTGACGGCGCTGCTACGGGCCACAGAGCAGGGCGCCGACGTACTGGGGCTGTTTGTCTGGAGCCTGACCGACGTTAGCGAGGGACACAACGGTGAGGCCTTCCGTACCGGCCTGATCGGCATCGACTGGGACACCGGGCAGCGGCAGATGCGCCCAAGCGCCCACGTGCTGCGTAGCTTCATACAATCTAAAACCCATTAGCTCCAACATCCAAGGCGGTCGCCTAGAGCGGCCGTCTTGGATGGCAAGGACTCCCAATCGGGAGTCCTTCTTTATAACAGCCTTACTACTGCGCAAGCTCCACCGACTCCCCGCTTTCCAGCACGATGACCTCGGCGTCTTGAAAGCGACTGGCAAAGTCGTGCGGATCGGCCTTGAATGAGTGATAGTGAATCGGAATCACCTTTTGGGCGCCCAAACTTTTAGCAAACTTCGCCGCGTGATAGAAGCTAACGCTGGGACCCGCGATAGGCAGCGCCAGGTGATCAACCTGCACCCCTTCCGTCTCGACGCCGTCTCCGGGGTGAAAGAAGTGGCCGTCGATGATGTAGCCGGTGTTAGGCGGACCGTCAGAGCCATCAACCAGGCGGCAGTGCGGCAGGTCGTGCGGAGTGACGTTAAATCCGGCTACCTCAAAGGGCTGGCCGCTGTCGGCCGGTCTTGCCCCCTCCCCTATTAATTGGCAGACAGCCCGGTTGCCGTAAAGTGCCACACCGGCCGCCTTGAATTCATTAACCAAAGACTGATCAAAATGATCGGCGTGCTGGTGCGTGTATAAAACCGCTTCAATCGCGCCGAGATCTTGCGCCCGATACCTGTCTGTAAAAAAACTGCCGGGATCTATGGCGATGCGGCGGCCGTCTTTTTCTAACAAAAGGCACGATTGAGGGTATTTAGTGATCTTCATGGCGGTATTGTAGGTCTTTTGGGACCTTCATTCATTCGGGCAAACTCACCAAAATGGCATAAATCAAAAAACGGCCTTGGGTAGCCGTTTTTTGAGTGGAGTTGTGTCTTTTTTTAGCCTTTTTTGTTTTGAGTACTTTTTTTATGCAGTACCTATTTAGAGCTTACTCCCCCTGCAATCGGCGTGTCAAGACATTTTTAAAAGTTTTTTGCAAACGAAGTCAAAACCACAGCATCCGCGTAGCTGGGCCCGCCGGTCGCCGTCTGTTTCATCCGCTGCGGCGGCGGTTCCGCCGGCTCTTGCTTTCGTCCAATTTTCAAGTTGGCTGGCAGCAAATTTTTGTCCGTTTGGCGGTGCACTGGACTCGGCCGATTGTGTAAGGTTTGGACGTCATGAAAATAAGTTAGGGGGAAACATTATGAAACTACCACTACTGCGCTACGCCGCCATCGGGCTGTCTACCGCGGGGCTTGGTTTGGGGGTGGCGGCGGCCCACAGCGTCAACCTAGACACCACCGGCCCCGGTTCGCTCAACCGGGTCAGGATCGACCAAAGCGGCTCCGTCAGAGTTGATCACCGCAACAACGTCGCCGTCAACAACGACGTCAATCAGGTGGCCGTCAGCGGCGACGCCCGCGTCAGCGGCAACACCGTTGGCGGTGATGCCGTCAGCGGCGACGCCGTTAACCTCAGCGACCTGTCGACCGTTATCAGCATCAGCGGGTTCGACTGCGGCTGCGACCTGCTAGGCGGCAGCGGGGGCGACCACGACGTTACGATCGACACCACCGGACCGGACTCCGACAACCGGGTCCGCATTACTACCGCTACTCGCGTCAGGGTCAATCTACGCAACACGGTGGCCGTTACTAACGAGGTCGACCAGGTAGCGGTCAGCGGCGACGCGGTTGTAACTCACAACACCAGTGCGGGCGCGGCCGACAGCGGTGCGGCCCTCAACGACAGTGACGCTACTACCGATGTCAGCCTGACCGCCGGCTCGGCGGCGGTCTGCGGCTGCGCGGCGGCTAACACCGGCGACGGCGATCACGACGTTACCATCGGCACCACCGGACCGAACTCCAACAACCAGGTAACCATCGACAGCAGCAGTCAGTTGAGCCTAACCAGCAGTAACGACGTCGCCGTAAGCAACGATGTCGACCAGGTGGCGGTGAGCGGCGACGCCCAGGTCAGCGGCAACACCGTTGGCGGTGACGCCGCCAGCGGCGACGCGGAGAACTCGAGCAGCCTCGAAACGACCATTTCACTCTAACGAGGGCCGCCAGGCGAACAACCGAGGCCGAGCGGGGCCCTCTGCCCTCCCCTGCCGCGCCGGATAGCCGTTAAGAGCTAGCTAAAGACTAAGAGTGCACCCACACCGGCGTACCCACGCTGGCCCAGTTAAACAGCCAGGCCGCCGTTTCTGCGGGCAGGTTGACGCAGCCGTGCGATCCGTTGGTATAGTAGTCGGATCCGCCGAACGAGCTGCGCCAACTGGCGTCGTGCATGCCGTAGTTACCGTAAAACGGCATCCAGTACCGCACAAAGACGTTGTAGTTGTAGCCGATGGCGTAGCCGTTCAGGTTCCGGTTGGTCTGCTTGGCCTGGACGCTAAACAGCCCCTGCGCCGTTGGAAAGCCGGAGCCGGTCGCCCCGGAGGTGATGGGTGACTGATAAACCACCTGCTTGTCCTGATAGGCCCACAACCGCTGCGTCGACAGGTTGATTTCAATGTAGCGCGACGCCGTATCCAGGTTAATTACCCGGTTATACTCGGTGCGGTAAGCTACCGGGCGGGTCGGCACCGGCAGGGCCGGAGCGCCCGCCTGGCCGTCGGCCAGCAGCTTTTCGCTCAACAGGCCGGCCAGAGCGGTCTCGTCGACCGCCAACCCGTCCGCCCCGCCCTCCTCGCCCTTAACTTCGCCGTTAACGACGGTGATCTTCTTGTTGCGAGGGGTAACGTTAATGGACCGCGACAGCGTTTTAATGTACTTGCTAAGCTTGGCGCCGTCGATAGCCGCCACCAGGCGCCCGTTGGACTTGTCAAAGCGCAGCCACTCACCGATCTGCGCCGGCGTCGGAGTAAAGCTTTTATCCTCAAACGTCAGGGTGACGCGCCGGGACATAATCTGGGCGGCGTCTTGAGCGGCTCTGGTAGCCTCAGCTACACGGATGTCGGCCACCGTGGAGCCCCGCTTGATCACAACCGTCCGCTGACCGGCAGCAAGAGCCTGGCGCAAACTTCCCATCAATCCAACCCTATCAACTCCCCAGCCCGCCCGCTCTGGCTGTACTCGCGCAGCTCCATTGGTAACTACCACGCTCGCGTCAACCGCCGCTTCTGTTTGAGAGGAAGAAATTTTGTCGGCAAACGCCTGCAACGCGGCTTGATCAACGGCGTAGACGGATTCGACTACCGGGGCCTGAACCACCCGCTGTAGTCCCAACAACGCCATTAAATAGGGGCCGCGGCCCCGTTGGTAGGCGGCCTGAACGGTTGCATCGGCATCAAATCTGGCGCCGAACTCCTCCGGGGCAATACTGTACGTCTGCTCCGTCTCCCCCTCTGCGGAGCGTGAGCTTTGTACCAGCAGTGATAAGCGCTCGCCGGCCGCCTGCCGGCTCAAAACCTGACGAGCCTGGGCCCGGGTCATTCCACCAACGTCCCGACCGGCGGCATAAACGCCGGGGTAAACTTTGTCTAGAAAGTAGGCGCCAAAGGCCAGATTGGCCGCCACCGCCACAAAGCCAACTACCGCCGCCGTGATGGCGACGGTTCTCTTGGTTTGGTACTGGATTGACATGCTTTTTTTGAGGTTTTGGTTTAAGTTTGTCTAGCCCTAAAATAGCATAAGCGCTATGTGCAAGCAAGTTTTACTAAAAACCCAGACGTCGCTGAACCGCTAAAACCTCAGCGTCGCAAAGTAATCATCCAGCGTCTCCGCGCGGCGGATCAGCTCCACCTCCCCGTCGGGCCGGCGCAACAGCTCCGCACAGCGCAGCAAACCGTTGTAGTTAAACCCCATGGCGTGGCCGTGAGCGCCGGCGTCGTGAATCGCCACCGTATCGCCCACCTCCACCGCCGGCAGCAGGCGGTCGATGGCAAACTTGTCGTTGTTCTCGCACAGCGGGCCGGTCACGTCGTAGCGCTGCCGCAGCGGCTGGTCCTGTTTGCCCAGTACGCTCAGATGATGGTAAGCCCCGTACATGCCCGGGCGCATCAAATCCGCCATACTGGCATCAAGCCCGACGTAGTGCTTGTAGGTGTGCTTTAAATGCAGCACCTTGGCCACCAGGAAACCGTGCGGCCCCGTCAAAAACCGCCCGCACTCCATGACGATGCGCAATGGATCGAGCCCACGGGCGGCAATCTTATCCCGGTAGGCCCGCTCAATGCCGTTCGACAGCCCGGCCAGGTCAATCTCAGCCTCGTCCGGGCGGTAAGGAATGCCTAAACCGCCGCCCAGATTAACAAATTCAAACCTGATTCCAAGCGTTGTAGAAAGTTCAGCGACTATCTCAAAAAGCATTTCAGCCGTCTCGATAAAGGGCTTGGAATCAAGCTCATTCGACACCACCATGGCGTGCAGCCCGAACCGCTTCACCCCCTTTTGCTTGGCAATGGCGTAGGCCTGGGACAGCTGCCGGCGCGTCAGCCCGTACTTGGCCTCTTGGGGCTGCCCAATCAGACTGTTACCCGAGCGGGCCGGCCCGGGGTTGTAGCGGAAGCAAATCACCTCCGGCAAGCCGACAACGCGCTCCAAGTAATCGATGTGGGTAATGTCATCCAGATTGATAATCGCACCCATACCGGCGGCCTTTTGGTAATCGGCGGCCGGGGTATCGTTGGAGGTGAACATAATGTCCTTACCGGTCAGTCCGCTGTCCTCCGCCAGCACCAGCTCCGCCAGCGAGCTGCAGTCGGCCCCCATCCCCTCGCCCGCCAGCAGCTTTAAAATGGCCGGGTTGGGGGTGGCTTTGACGGCAAAGAAGTTTCGAAAATCCGGCGCCCAAGCAAAGCTTCTGTTCAGCTGGCGGGCGCTGCGGCGGATCCCCGCCTCGTCGTACAGGTAAAACGGGGTCGGAAAACGCTCCGTCAGCCGGTTAATCTCTTCGGGAGTGAACGGCAGGGCCTTCGAGGCTATGGTTGGAGGGTTAGTCCTGGCCATTTGAGCCCCCACTACCGCTTAAGTAGTCCTCACCCAGGATGACGGTGATGTCGGCCGGCGCATTACGCGGCGGATTCTCTGGCGCGGTCGCCTTGACGCCGAGCAGCCGCTCCAGGTAGGCCAGCGTGTTTGGCTTGGCGCCGCCGCTGTAATCTATGATCTGAGTGGTAGCATGATCGCGCCTGGGGGCGTTGATTAACGCCGCGACGTTAATCCTGTAGCCGTCGGCCTCGATGCGCTCCTGCAGCCGGCCGGCCAGACCGGGGGTGGCGGTGCCGTTTTGAATGATCAAGCTGGGCTGCTCGGCCCAGATCGGCCCGACCCGGAATATGTCACGCATGAACTGCCGAATCCGACTAAAGCTGCCCCCCTCCGGCAGCAGATCGCTGGAAGCGCTGGTGGTTAAAAAGCCGGCGGGTTTCGTACTAAGCACGACGTTAATCGTTTCGTGGCCCTCAACCCCGCGAAAGATTTTGGCCAGCTTCAGAATGTTGTTAACGCTCAGGTCGGTGGTAATGTTGTCGCCCAGCGCGCCGGCTAGCTCATTTAGCCGCACCGGGTTAACAACGGTGCCCAGCGACAGCGCCTTTTGCCGTACAGCCTGCAGCACCTGCTGCTGGCGCAGAGAGCGGCCAAAGTCGTCGCCGCAGTTACCTTTGCGGCAGCGGACGTATTTGAGCGCCGTGGCCCCGTTCATGTGCTGCCGGCCCCGGCTGATCTTGAAGCCGCAGCTGCGGTACTGATTGTTGTCGCAGGGATACTCCGGATCGTACAAACTTTCCTCCACCTCGATATCAACCCCGCCCACGGCGTCAACCGCCTCCTTTAAGCCGCTAAAGTTGGCCCGAGCGTAGTAATGGATCGGGATGCCGAGAACGTCCTCGGTTACCCGGCGGGCCAGATCGGCCCCCCCCTCAGCGTGAGACTGGTTAATCTTGCCGCTGCCGTAGCCCGGAATGCGCACCCGCAGATCACGCGGAATACTGATGAACGCCACCTGCTTGTCACGGGTGTGAATGCTAACCACCATGTTGGTGTCGGCCAACGTTGCACCGGCATGCCCCTGGTCGCCCACCCCTAGCAGCAAGATATTAACCCGGCCGTCGGCATCACCTTTCAGTCTGCTGAAATCAAAGGGGTTGACCGACAGCCGGATCAGATTGAACACGATATAGACCCCGATCATGACCCCGACCAACAGTCCGATCGCCAGCAGTTTCTTAAAGATGTGCCGCGGCGGCGGGGTGTCGGGCGGAATGTAGCCGCGGTTTTTGACCACTCTAGGCTGGTACGGTTGGCGCATGACAGCATTATAGCAATAAAAGCTGCCGTACTTAGAGGGTAGCGCACGCGCGGGTGTCTCTTTGTTGAAGCCCCCCACCCCTCCCCGCAGCGGGCCTACCGCCTTTCCTTCCTAAATCTCCTCCTATACCCTCCCTCTCCTACCTTTTGCCAGCAAAAGGTAGCCAAAACTGCCGAGCTGGTGTCAAAACGCGGTCTGCTCATCACGACAGTAGCTTGAGGCCCTGCGGAACTCGCTCCGATTGCATCGGGGCTCAAACAGTCCTCGGGCCGTAGGTAGAAACTATAGATAAAAGCTACTGTCGCTCTTCGCTGCCGGTTTTGCCAAAGCTCGGGGATTTTCAGGCTGAGATTGATGGGAACTAGGGACTTTGGGACAAATATTTTATCCTGATCTTCAATCTCCAATCCCTTCTACCATCCCCGAGTATCGGAGCTAACCCCAAACAGCCAGACCGGAAAAGGCCGAATTAGGCCGAGGACTGTTTGAGGACCGCTAGGGACGAGTTCCGCAGGCCCGGCCTTTTACGGGCTGGATGGCTTGGAGTTAGCGACCTACTCGGCCGGTTTTGGTTACTTTTGGCGGGACAAAAGTGACGAAAGAGCGGGTTTACATGAGAGTTGGGAGGAGTAGACGTTGGGCCCGCTGCGAGAGGGGCTTGGAGGCGACGAGTGTACCCTTTCTTTGACTCTTGCTAGACTGTTAACTATGCGAACGCGCTGGCGCAACTGGCCCTTCAAAAACACCACTTTGCTGATAACCAGCCTGGTGCTGTTTTACGCTCTGGCCGACAGCCCGATTGTCCGGACCGTCATTGACCGCGCCGGAGAGCTGGGATACATCGGCGCCTTCGCGGCCGGGATCTTTTTTGTGTCAACCTTTACCGTGGCGCCGGCCGCCGTGGTGCTGTTTCACCTGGCCGACCTACTTAACCCCGTCGAAGTGGCGCTGCTAGCCGCGACCGGCGCCATGCTGGGCGACTACGTCATCTTCCGTTTTTTAAAAGACCGGGTGTTCGACGAGCTCGGGGGGTTGTTCATGCGCATGGGCGGATCCTACGTCTTCGACCTGTTTAAAACGCCGTTTTTTGCCTGGATGCTGCCTTTGGTCGGCGGGATCATGATCGCCTCTCCTCTGCCCGACGAACTGGGCATCAGCTTGATGGGGCTATCGAAGCTTAAAAAGTGGCAGTTTTTGGCCGCCACCTTCACCCTGAACGCGCTCGGCATCCTAACCGTCGTAACGCTGGCACGGGCGGTTTGAGCCAGAAGTAGGCTGGTAATCACGTGCTAGCTGCCGAGCCGGCCGTGAGGGCGGGTCATGGTATATTTAGAACGTTATGGCGACAACCACTAGCCAGCGTGATACCGAAGAGTTGGCCACCCTTAACTGGTCGGTAGCCAATCGCATCCCCTACTTTGACTCCCGCGCCCCTTATCCACTACCGGATGTGGGCGCTTGGCTCAGCTTAGACGAGCTGCGCAGCTACCGGGTAGCGCCGCTGAGCCTGACCGACTCCGCCTTGGAGCTGGGGCTAACCGAAAAGACCGACCGCAACCGGCTGGGCGAGCTGCAGCAAAAGCTGCCGAACCTCCAGCTCAGCTTTAAAGCCATCTCGGCCAGCGGCCTGGAGGCCACCCTGAACCGTCTGTACGTCTCCATCTTCAACGCCGAGCAAAGCGGCGACTTTACCGCTTTCGCCGCTAAGCTGGCCCCTATGACGCCGAAAAGCACCTTCCCGCTGATCGCCCAGCTAGCTTACCTGATGCGGGCCTCCGACATTCACATCGAACCCGGCGAGAGCGAGGCCCGCATCCGCTTTCGCATCGACGGCACGCTCCACCCCGTAGCCAGCCTCCAGACCGACCGCTACAAGGTGGTGCTGGCCGACCTGCAGACGCGGGCCGGGATTAAATGGGGCTCAAGCATCCCCCAAAGCGGCCGGATCAGCTTTAACCTGGTTGACGGCGAAGGCCAAACCCGCTCGGTCGACCTGCGCCTGGAAACCATTCCGGCCTTTCACGGCGAAGAGATCGTGGCCCGATTGTTTAATACCGAGCCAAGGCAGCTGGAGCTGGGCAACATGGGCTTCTCGGACGCTCAGATTAAGGTAATCGCCGACGTGGCTTCCCGCCCTAACGGCTTACTGCTAACCGTCGGTCCGACCGGTTCCGGCAAGACCTCGACCCTGTACGCCATCATCAACCGGCTCAACAATCCCCAGATTAAGATCGCCACACTGGAAGACCCGGTGGAGTACGACCTGCCCGGTATCAGCCAGATCCCGGTGGCCTCCGAGGACCGCGAGCTGTTTGCCGAGAAGCTGCGGGCGGTGCTGCGCGAAGATCCCAACATCATCATGATCGGCGAGATCCGCGACCCCGATACCGCCCGCACCGCCCTGCAAGCGTCCCTAACCGGCCATCTGGTGCTGTCAACCTTCCATGCTTCCAGCGCCGCCGCCGCCATCAGCCGCCTGTTAGACATGATGGGGCAAAACCCGCTGCTGGCCTCAGCCATCCGCCTGATTATCGCCCAGCGGCTGGTGCGCCGGGTCTGCTCTGCCTGCAGCGAACCCTACACTCCGGACGAGGCCACCTTGGCACTGATCAAGCACCAACTGCAGGCCCTGCCCAAAAGCTCCCGCCCGGCCCTGGAAACCGTCACCCTGCGCCGCAGTAAGGGCTGCCCGGTCTGCCACAACATCGGCTACAAAGGTCGTATCGGCGTTATCGAGCAGCTGCCGATCACGCCCGAAATGGAGCAGCTAATGACCGCCGGCGACAAAACCACCGCTCAGGCGGTCGAGGCTCAAGCGCTGGCCGAAGGCATGGTAACGCTGGCGCAGGACGGGCTGCTAAAAGCGCTGCAAGGCCTCACCACTCTCGACGAAATCCAGCGCGTCACCGACCTTTAGGCCAGGTACTTAAATTAATACAAACGGCCTTAGTCAGAACTTTTGCAGTGTTTCCGCTTAAACAATGCTGGTTTTATCATAATTCCCGCAAATACTACGGCGGAGAGTCGGCTGCAAACAGCCGGCTGGCGGCCTCCCACAGGCTGGGGTCACGGTGTTTTAATTTGCGCCAGTACCACCACTCCGCTCCCCATAGGTCGATCGGCCGAATGCCGGTGGCCCGGGCAAAGGCCAGGTTCTCCTGCAGCTGCCGCACATTCATCGACCGGTCTTGCTCCCCCAAAGACAGCGTTTGTGTGCCGCCTGGGCCCCAGGGCTCAGCCTGCAGCTCATGGATTATCACGCGGCGGCGCAGCAAGTGGCGCACAACCTGCGCCCGCCAGCGGTAAAGGCCGTCCGGCCAGGGCGACGTCACGTAGCGGCCGCGGTGGTGTTGGCGCCGGTAGAGCGAAAAGCCGACGACATCCGGCCGCGGCGCCCGCAGCGGCACCCCCCAGCTGTTACTGGTACTCATGATAACGGGATGGAGTTTGTCGAGCCGCTTGACCAGCGCGAACTCCCGGCGCAGCCGCCGCCGCCCGTAGTCGCCACACTCCCCGAACCCGCGGTTTAAGGCCTCGTTTTCCAGCTGCCACGACTCCAGCGCAGGATGGGTGCGGTAACGCTCCACCACCGCGCTAACAAAGCGGCAGAGCGCTTCGTCACGCCCGTCCCTACTTAAGTCTTTAACCCACGGCGGCGGATGGCACTCCGGGTAATGCGGCTGGCGCAAACCGATCGCCAGCGTCACCACCGCTCCGGCTTGGCGGGCCGCCTCCATCTGCCGGTCTAAATCGCCCCAGCGGTACTCCCCCGGGTTTGGCTGGGTCAGGTCCCAGTAACTCATCAGGCGAAACCGCCTGACCCCCAAGTCGTCGCGCAGCGCCAGTAAGGTCTCTTGCCAATCGAGCCCCAAGTCGCGGCAGTACTTAATCGAAAAACTGACGCCTAGCTCCGGCGCTGTCTGCTTCACCCCCTGGTGCCGCTAATCTTCGCCGTCAATGCGGCTGGCTAAGTGCCAGGCCGTGCAAGTTTGACAGCGGTAAGGCTGCAGCTTGGAACGGTCGCCGTACTGCCACTGCGCGTAGGCACGCGCGGCTATGGCCTGGCTTTGACTCGTGTAAGAGAACTTATCGGAGCAGGCATCCGGGCTATCTTTGGTAACTTGAGTCATAAAATTATTGTATCACCGACCTCTGGCGGATGCTCCAGTTAAGTGTCAATGCAACTAAAGTAAGAACTACCACCATAATTCGAACCGGTACCGGGCGGTAAAATGCGGGGATTAGTGATAAATTTGACTAGGTTTCGAGGTTTACGAGTACCGGATTTGTGAAAATTCCCGCAGCATCATTAATGTCGCCAACCGTTGTCTTGCGTCACCGCCCGCAGCTTCTCGCGATAACGGCGCTGATTGAACTGGCCGGGATAATCGATCAGTTCTTGATTCAAAACCTTGAAACCGGCCCCCTTTAAAGGCGCTGCAGCGGCTTCAAAGACGTTCGATTTGATCAAAATTATTTTAGTGTTCACGCCGGCCAGCTCACCGACCCGCTGGATCAGCCGCGGCAGACTCTGCCGGATCAACTCCTGCCGCCGTGGCTTGGTCACCTGATGCCGCTGACTGCTCTCGAGCGCCTCGATCATGTAGCAGCCGCCGGCCTGAAACCGGCGCAGCCACGACTCTTTGTCGGCCTCTAGCTCGCTCTCGCTCTTATCGGACGCCTCCGAATACAGAGCCTTAATGGTGTTCACAAACAAGCGGTCCCCCTCCCGCGGTCCGGAGCGGTAAAAATGCCGGCTGCTGGCCACTTGCGCCGCCGGGGGCGGCGATTCGGCCAACAGCAGCCACTCGACCTTTTCGGGCCGGTAGCGCTGCCGCAGTTCGCCGTATGAGCTCATGGCCTTATTGTACGGCACAGAGCTGCCAGACCAAACACCGCCAAAGCTAAGCGGCGGCATCCTCCAACTCATCCTCGAGCAAGCGCCACAGCTGCTCGGCCAGCCTAAGGTCTATGCGCACCAGCCGTGACGGCTCGCCCCAAGTCACCGACTTACTTAAGAACCTTAATATTAGGTCCCGATCATCGTCCCGGTCTATCGCCACCTCGCCCGCCGAAGGCGACGCAATCCTGCTCTGTTCGCCCTGGCACCGAGTTAACGGTAATGTGCTTTGCTCCATTCTTTCGATCCCCCGCTATGTATGAACCAAAACTACAGCCAGGAAGGCGCAACGTCATGCAGCAAAATCATAAACTAAATTTTTAAGGGCAAATTTTTGTAACTTTCGACATAGTTTTTTTACATTTCCTACGTTAATGCCCCCATTTGAGGTTATCAAATCCGCATGTTACAATCTTTGCACCTTGAATTCCGACCGATTGGAGACCCCGTGGACCTGCACCCGTTGCAAAACAACGGCGACGTTTCACCCGCCGAGTTCAGGCAGCTGTTTGAGGCTCGCCTAGGTGGAGAGTTGTTTGCCCGGGCGATGAAGGTTCTCACGACACTTGGGCCCATGCACTCGTTCAGCGTCGCCAACGTCATCCATCTCGGCCTGCAAAAGCAGATCGCGAAGACGGTCATCGAGGCGCTGGAAAAGTGGTGCGAGCTGTTCCCGCAGGCGCCTGACAAAGTTACTGCTCATGTCGATACCCGGCTGTACTTCGACACCATCTACCAGGAGCACTTCATGACCCCCGACGACACACTCGCCGGCCTCGGCCCTTTCGAGGTAACCAGCGACAACGGTCGCTTCATAACCTATGGAGTCAGCCAGTCAAGCCGGCACCGGCTCTGGACCCCATAACATGCGCCCCGCACAACCGCACCAAGCGAACAAACCGTTGGCTTGGCGCGGCCAGCGGGGCGTTCGCTACTGTTATAGCGCAGCGTCCGGAAAGTAATTGAGTAGCGCTCCTGCTTGGTGGCCGGAATGTGGTGCTGCCACAACTGGCGAACCTCATCCCGCAACACGTAAGCCGAGCGTGGGTTAAGGATGCGCTCATAAACATAGCGCTCACCCGCCTCCCGGCGCTGGAAGCGCATGATGCAGGGGGCCTGCAACGAGATTCCCACCACGACGCCAAAGGGCTCGGCGTCGCTGTGCCAGCCGATGGTAGCGCCCACCGGGTAGCGCGTTACCAGCGCCTCTACTATTTGCCCCCTCTTTAGTTCGGCCAGCTCCTCCGCCCGCTCCGCCAGCCACGACAGCTCGCCCGGCATGGGCTCCCCTGTGGTAGTGAGGCGCGTTTCGAAGTTGTAGCCCACGCCAAAGTGCCGCACCACCCGCTTTGCCGCCTGCCCGTGCATAACCACCCGGTGAAACTGCAGCTTTTTTATAAATTCCAGCAGCTGCCGCTCCTGATCCGCGCTGATAAAATCTGACTTATACACCAACCCCTGCGGCATCGCCAAGACTCCCCTCATCCGCCCCACAACTTCCCCCTGTTACCGATTAAATTATATCAATACTACGAACAAAAGGCGAACAGATGCAATAAAAAGAAAGGGGGCGCGATGGCCGGATGAACCGCTGAGCGGTCTCCAGCTGTCGCGCCCCAAGGGGCGGAGAGTCTGTGACTATACGGCATGAGCCGTACCAGACTCTCCGCCCGAAGAGCCCTGCTCTCGGCTTCTGCGATCGGTCATGGCCTGTTTGGCCGTATACGCCGCCCTCAACAGCCTGAGCAGCCTGTCGAGCTCGGTAGGAGTGCTGTCCAATATGCGCTCGAGCAGATCGCCCGCTTCGAGCAGCCTTGCAAGCTGCTCATCGGTAACGTCGCTTCTTCGAACCCGTTCGAGCAGGCGCGCCTCCTGCTCGGATGTTGGCTGATCGGATGCAGGTGCCATTCGGCACCCCCTTTCTGGCCGTCGGTCTAATCCGAATTGTCATTCGCTGTTAGAGGTGAGAG
>JAHWKN010000040.1 GCA_019347875.1 Candidatus Parcubacteria bacterium | reverse complement strand
GTACGACTTGATCCCGCCCTCAAAGTAGTAACTGTAGCGTTTGCCGGCAGCCTCGTCGCAGGCCTTGACCAAGACGCCCTTGGTCAGGTAGGCCTGGTGGCGCAGGTAGTCCAGCACCGTCTCGTAACTGAACTTGGTCGTCTCGAACACGTCACTATCCGGATAAAAAGTAATTTTGGTACCGGTACCTTCGGCCGGGCCGACCGTCTTGACGTTAGCCGTCGGCTTACCGTATTTGTACTCCTGGCGGTACAGCTTACCGCCCCGCCGGACCTCGGCGATAACTTGGGTCGAGAGCGCATTGACCACGCTGATGCCGACGCCGTGCAGCCCGCCGGACACCTTGTAGCCGCCGCCGCCGAACTTGCCGCCGGCGTGCAGTACCGTCATAACCGTCTCCAGAGCGCTCTTGCCCGTGGTGGGATGCTTATCGACCGGGATACCGCGGCCGTCGTCGTTCACCGTCACGCCGCCGTCGGCCCGCAGCACCACCTCCACCCCCCAACCATGGCCGGCCATAGCCTCATCGATCGAGTTGTTGATAACTTCCCAGATTAAGTGGTGCAGCCCCTCCGGCCCGGTGCCGCCGATGTACATACCGGGGCGCTTGCGCACCGGCTCCAGCCCCTCCAGTACCTGGATCTGTCCGGCCCCATACTGCTGTTTATCGGCTACTTTGTCTGCCATCCGCTGGTAGCTCCCCCACGCCTAGTTATGACCATTCAACTTTACTCCACTAGTTTACCTGCCCGATAACCGCACAGACCCAAATGAGCCGGATACCAAGAGTTTACCACTAACGCCGGACAAAAAATAAAAAGGCGGCGCCCTATGCTCCTATTATAACGCTTACCTTATATCCAGGCAACCGCCCGGCCCGCCCGGACATAACCGCCAGTTTCCTATGGACTCTAAACACAACTAATGCTTTAATTAAACATAAGCAACATGTTTAAAAAACTGGTTTCAAACTTAAGCTTCAGTCCCGGCGCCAGCAGCCAGCTGGCCTACTACTTGCGGCGGCTGAAAAAAGAGCAGATTACCCGGCGCATTTCCGCCATCGCCGGGGTGATGGTGTTTGGTCTGCAGTTGGTGGCTGTGGCCGCGCCGCCCGATGCCACCAACGCCTCTTCCACCAACGACATCATCTTCGGGGGGCTGATCAGCCGTGACCCTAAGGGCGATGTGCTGGCGGTGTACGACAACGACCGCGACAGCGCCGGCCACACCGGCTACCGGGCGTTGTTTAAGTACTTCAACATCAGCCGCGACGACCTCGCCCGGACCACCCAGACCACCATTAACTCCAGCGACCGCTCGCTGCTGTCGCTCGGCCGCAACCGCCACTTCGCGGCCGACAAGGCTATCGACCTCACCAGCGTCAGCCCGCCTCCCAGCCAATCCGCCAACCCCTACGGCTGCCCCTCGCACCCTCAAATCAAACAGGGTGCCAGCGGCGGCTGCGTTAAGCACTTGCAGTGGTACTTAAACCACCGGGCGGGCGCCAGTTTAGCCGAAGACGGGGCGTTCGGACCGTTAACCAACACCGCCGTGCGCAACTTCCAGTCCAGCCGCGGTTTGGCGGTCGACGGTATCGTTGGCCCCAACACCTGGGGCGCGCTGCACAGCTCGCCGGCCAGGTTGGCGCCCGGCGCCTACGTCTACTACCAGCGACCGCTGCACCTGTGGGACCGAGCCGGCAACAAGAGCTACCAGGCGCTGGCCGGCCGGCGCCGTGACGGCAGCCCGTTTTACATCATGCTAGGCTGCGGTAACATCGTGGTTAAAGAAATGCCGCCACCGCCACCGCCCGCGCCGACTCCCCCTCCAGCGCCGAAACCACCGCAACCGGCCCCCGTTCCCCCGACACCCACCTCCCCCAATCTCCAGCTCAGCAAAACCGCCGTCTACACCGGCAAATCGGCCGCTGACGGCCGCGCCTTAAACGCCGACAGCACCACCGCCCAGGCCGGCGACCTCATCGCCTACACTCTCACCACCGCCAACACCGGCACCGGCGCCAAGAAAGGCCACATCGTACGCGAGGACATCGCCGACATACTGGAGTACGCCGACGTCGTTAACGTGGGCGGCGGTACGCTTGCGGGCGGCACTCTCACCTGGCCCAAACTCGACATCGCCGCCGGCACCAGTGCGGTCAACAACTTTACCGTCAAAGTCAAAAACCCCATCCCGGTCACGCCGCGGTCGGCCTCCGACCCGCTGTCGTTTGACCTGCGCATGGACAACGTCTACGGACCCGATGAGGTGCGCATTGACCTAAGCATCCCGCCGGTTAAGCAGGTTGAGGTAGCCTCCGCCACCCTCCCCGAAACCGGAGCCGCCTCAAACTTGGCGGTCATGGGCGGTTTTATCGGGCTGGTAATTTACTTTTACATGCGCAACCGTCAGCTGGTGCACGAAATCCGCATCTTGCGGGTAGACCATAACCCCGGAGTTTCGCAATGATCCGAAAGTTTAACCGGCCCGTTAAGGCCTAAAGGAAGCTACTAGATGGAAAAACAACCTCAACCGTCAAACGAACGCCTGCCTAACCATGATGAGCTGGAGCCCAACGCTGAAAGCCTGCAAAACCGGGAACGCTCGCCGGAAACTCCCGATGAGTCCGCCGAGACCCAGGCCGAACGGGTCGAACTGGCCCGGGCTAAGCTGGAACGCCACGAGCAGCCACCGCCGCCCCAAGCAGAAACCGAGGCCGCGCCTAAACCGCACCCCACCCGCCTCGATAAAGCGGCCGCTTACGCCCAGACGCTGGCCAGCCTGCAGCGCCGCCTAACGCCCGGCAGCCGGGCCTTTAGTCGCCTGATTCACGCACCCGCGGTTGAGAGCGCCAGCGAAGCGCTCGGTAAAACGGTCGCCCGGCCCTCGGTGACGCTGGGAGCCACCCTGACCTCGCTGCTGGTTGGCGGGTTCTTCTACCTGACCGCCCGCCGCTACGGCTTTGTTCTGTCGGGTTCGGAGTTTGTGTTGTCGCTACTCGCCGGAGCGGTGCTTGGATTGGTGGCTGAAGGGGTGTTTAAGCTGTTTCGGCGCGCACGGTCCTAGAGCTTAAATTTAACCCATCCCTCCAACCCTCGTCGCAGCGGCGCCCTTTTCTATCTCTCCTAGCCTCTCGTAGCCATCTCGTGTTGCCTTCGCTGCCGTCATCCGACTACAGCCTCTCTTCGTTACTTTTTGACAGCAAAAAGTAACCAAAAACTGCCA
>JAHWKN010000003.1 GCA_019347875.1 Candidatus Parcubacteria bacterium | reverse complement strand
CCGAACCGCCACCGGCGGGCCTGCGGAACTCGCTCCGATTGCATCGGGGCTCAAACAGTCCTCGGCTTTATCCGCCGCTGACGGTACGGCTGTTTGGGGCTCACTCCAATGCTCGGGGTTGGCAGGAGAAAGCAGAACCATCTTTTTTGATTTTAAAACCAGGGACTGCCCCAACATCCCCGAGTATCGGAGCTAACCCCAAACAGCCAGACCGGAAAAGGCCGATTAAGGCCGAGGACTGTTTGAGGACCGCTAGGGACGAGTTCCGCAGGCCCGGCCTTTTACGGGCTGGCTGGCTTGGAGTTAGCGACCTACTCGGCAGTTTTGGCTACCTTTTGCTGACAAAAGGTAGAAGAGGGAGGTTTAGGGAGAGGTTAGGAGGATAGACGGTAGGGCCGCTGCGGTAGGGGTGGCGTCGCTACGCGGCGTGGCGGACGAGATGAGTATGTGTATTTTCGTATCGCTTTAATCACTGTCCGACGGGTCGGCTGGCTGGTCCGGCTGTTTGGGCTCGGTCGGTGGTACCAGTACCTCTGAATCACCGCCCCCTACATTCTCCTCCTCGCGACCGCGGCGTTCTTCCTTGTCGGGTTTGCGCTCGTCCTCTTCTGGCTCTTCCCGCCTCGGTATCGCCCGGGGACGCGGCGCGCTGGTGCCGCAGCGTTTGGTCGGCTTGGCTTCGGCTAAGAAGAACTCTTCCACGCTGGCGTCCCACGGGTTGGCGATGCCGCCGTCAAACTTACATACCCTGACCGACTCCAAGCCGGGCGGCTTGACGAAGTCGGTTACGGGCGTTCCCCGCAGCACCGCTTCCATGTACTGATTCCAGATCGGGGCCGCCCCGGTCACGCCGTCGACGTTCACCATTGGGGAGCCATCGTTGTTGCCGACCCACACCACCGTGGCGACATCCGGCGTGTACCCGGCGGTCCAGTTGTCTTTGTAGTCGTTGGTGGTACCGGTCTTGACCGCCGCCGGCCGTGACAGCTTCAGCGGCGAGTTGGTGCCGAACATCGGCCGGCGGGCCTCGTTGTCGCTTAAGATACTGGTGAGCATGTAGACCAGGCGGGGATCTACAGCCGGTTTTTTAGGTTTGGGCTGGGCCGGCTTGGTGATGTCTTTGCCCAGGCGGTTTTGGACCTGCTTGATCGCCACGGGAGTTACCCGGGTGCCTTGATTGGCCAGGGTGCCGTAAGCGGCCGCCATATCAATCATGCGCACCTCTCCCCCGCCCAACACCAGGCTGAGTCCGTAGCGGCTGGGGTCGTTAAGCGTGGTAATGCCCAGCCGGTGGGACATCTCCAGGGCCGGCGGTACGCCGACGAAGCGCAGCACCTCGACCGCCGGGATGTTGTAAGAGTTGGCTAAGGCGCTGCGCAGGGTTTGGCGGCCGTGGAACTTGAGGTCGTAGTTTTGCGGCCGGTAAACGTTGCCGGCACCATCCGGGATGGCGATGGGCTTATCCTCCACCACGGTGGCCCCGTTCCACCCCTTTTCGAACGCCGACAGGTAAACCATCGGCTTCATGGCCGATCCCGGCTGCCGCAAAGCCGTCGCCAGGTTGACCTTGCCGTAGCCTGGTGCAAAGTAGTCGACGCTGCCGACCATGCTTAATATGTCACCGGTGGCCGGGTCGACCGACACCAAGGCTCCGTTGGTGGCGTTGCGGCCGCGCAGGCTGGCGAGTTGGGCCTTAACGGTGTCTTCGCCGATTCGCTGCTTACCCAGATCAAGCGTGGTGCGGACGGTGATGCCGCCGCGCTCAACCAGCTCGCTGCCGTAAGTCGCCCGCAGCTGGTTAAGGACATAAAACACAAAGTGGGGCGCCTTGATCTCGATTTGCCGGGCCGAGGCTTCGATCGGCTCGGCTTTGGCGGCCGCCGCCTCGGCCGCTGTGATGTACTCCAGCTCCTGCATGCGTTCCAATATAAAGTTGCGCCGGCCCTGGGCAGCCTCGGGGTTGATGGTCGGATCCCACTGGCTGGGCGCCAGCACCAACCCCGCCAGCAGGGCGCTTTGGCCCAGACTCAAGTCCTTGACCGGCTTGTTAAAGTAAGTCTTGGCGGCCGAGCCGATCCCGTGCGCCCCCTGGCCGTAGTAAATGCCGTTTAGGTACATCTCCATGATCTGGTCTTTGTCGTAGCGGCGTTCCAGCTCAACCGCCAAGACGGCCTCGCGGGCCTTACGCTCAAAGGAGCGGTCGGTTGGATCAAGCAGGGCGTTTTTAACCAACTGCTGGGTGATGGTTGAGCCGCCCTGGGCCTTGCGGCCGGTCTTGACGTCGTGGTAGAGCGCCCGCAAGGTGCCCCGCCACGACAGCCCGTCGTGCTGGTAAAAGTTGGGGTCTTCGGCGGCCAGGGTGGCTTGGATGAGGTTTTCGGGTACCTCGGACATCTTCACCGGCTGGCGGTTGCTGGCGCCGTACACCCGGTACAGCACCTCTCCGTGGCGGTCCAAAATGGTGGTACCGGTGTTCTTCTTGTTCATCAGCGCCGCGGGGCTGGCCAGGTCGCCGGCATAAATGGCGTAGGTACTGGAAGCCACCAGCAGCGCCACCGCCGCCCCGGCGATCAAACTCAGGGTCAGCCCGGCGGTGTAGGTACGGCGGGCGCTTTGGCTGGTCATGACCCGCCCGAACGCCAGGGCGTACTGGCCGCCGTCATAAACGGCGGCTTGGGCCAGCGGCTTGATGCGGAGCCACTCGGCGCGCAGCCTTGCCGCCGCCGTTTCAAGGGCGTGGCCGATATCGTCCAGCCCGACGTCGTTGTCGTTTAACCGCGCCGGCGCGGGGATGGCTTCGTAAAACTCTCGCTTGTCGGTCTTGTCTGGTTTAGGCATAGCTTTATTATAGGTTGGCTTGGCTGGACGTGTTGAGGACGAAAGCGGACAAAAACCGCCCTCCCCCGCCGTCAACTTTAGTCAATATTACTAACTATTATATCACGCATTGGTTAATATTACAAACGTGTCGCGACCGGCGCCGTCCCGGCGGTGGCCAAAATTAGGCTTTTTTAACTATCCGTTTACGCTTTTTCTTTGTCGGGGCGGCGGCCAGCAGCGCTTCGCACTCGGATTGGGTCAGCCGGGCGGGATCCTGGCCGGCCGGAATTTTAGCGTTTTTGGTGCCGTTGGTGATGAAGGGACCGAAGCGGCCGTTGACCACCTTGACCGGTGAGCCGTCAAAGGTGCGGATGTACTTTTGGGCGTCGGCGGTTTTTTTGGCGGCCACCAGCTCCAGTGCCCGCTCGCGGGTGATCGAAAACGGATCGTCCGGCGTGATCGAGGCGTACAGACCGCCAAACTTAATGTAGGGCCCGAAGCGGCCGAAGTTGGCGGTAATCTCCTCACCTTCGGGCGTCGTACCGAGTGAGCGCGGCAGCTTAAACAGCTCCAGCGCCTCTGCCAGGGTGACGTCAGTGATTTTGCGGCCGGCCGGCAGCGGGGCAAAACGGGGCTTCTCTTCGTCCTCCGCCTGGCCGATCTGCAGCATCGGACCGTAGCGGCCCATCCGGGCGATCACCGGTTTGCCGGTGGCGGGGTCGCTGCCCAGCTCGCGGGCCTGGGAGGCCTCCTGCCGGGAAACGTTTTCAGACGCCGCGACGGTTTGCCGGAAAGGGCCGTAAAAGTCGGAGATCATAGAGTTCCAGGGCTGTTGCCCGCGGGCGATCTCGTCGAACTCGGCTTCCACCTTGGCGGTAAATTGGTAGTCGACGATGTCGGGAAAGTGTTTGACTAAAAAGTCGGTTACAACCCCGCCGATGGCGGTCGGGAACAGTTTGGCCCGTTCGGCGCCGGTTATCTCGGTGGTCTGCTCGCTGGTTAGCTGGTCGTCCTTAAGCGTTAGTAGGCTAACGGGCCGCTCGTGCCCCTCCAGGTCCCCCTTCTCGACGTATCCGCGGTCCTGAATGGTTGAGATGGTCGGGGCGTAGGTTGAGGGCCGGCCGATGCCCATCTCTTCCAGCTTTTTCACCAGACTAGCCTCGGTGTAGCGCGGCTTGGGCCGGTCGTAAACTTGCGTCGCTCGCAGTGCAATTGGATCCAGCTTTTGCCCTGCCGCCAGCGGCGGCAGGATCTTGGAGCTGTCGCTGTCTCTGTCGTCGCGGTCGCTCGACTCCGTATAAACCTTTAAAAAGCCTTCAAACCGCACCACCTCACCGCTGGCCACCAGCGTTTCCGGACGGGTGGAGATGGCTATCGCCGCCTCGGTTTTCTCCAGCCGGGCATCGGCCATTTGCGAGGCGATGGTGCGCTGCCAGATCAGCTGGTACAGCCGTTGCTGCCCGGAGTCGGCGCCGGCCGTCATCCGGCTGAAATCGGTCGGGCGGATCGCCTCGTGGGCCTCTTGGGCGCCGGCCGACTTGGTGGCGTAGCGGCGGGTTTGGGCAAACTCCGCTCCGTAGAACCGGGTGATTTGTTTGGCGGCGGCCGCCACTGCGGTGTCCGACAGGTTGACCGAGTCGGTCCGCATGTAGCTGATGTGCCCGGCTTCGTACAGCTTTTGGGCCACCACCATGGTTTGTTTGACCGAAAAGCCCAGTTTGCGGCTGGCCTCCTGCTGCAGCGTTGAGGTGGTAAAGGGCGGTGGCGGTGACTTTTTGGCCGGCTTGGTCACCAGATCGGCTACCTGGTACGCGGCCCCCTTCAGGCTCTCTAAGAACCGTCGGGCCTCCGGCTCGCTGTCAAACTTCTTTGGCAGTTCGGCTTTTAGAACCTTCCCGCCTGCCAGCGTAAACTCGGCGGTCAGCTTAAACTTGGCGGTGGCGGAAAAGTTTTCGATCTCGCGCTCGCGCTCTACGATCAGCCGCACCGCGACCGACTGGACCCGGCCGGCCGACAGCCCGGTGCGGACCTTCTTCCACAGTACCGGCGACAGCCCGTAGCCGACTAAGCGGTCGAGTACCCGCCGGGCCTGCTGGGCGTCGACCAGGTTCTTGTCGACCCCCCGCGGGTTCTTCACCGCCCGCTCGATGGCCGGCTTGGTGATTTCGTGAAACACGATGCGCTTGGTGTTGGCGTCTTTTAACTTGAGCGCCTCGACCAGGTGCCAGGCGATGGCCTCCCCCTCGCGGTCTTCATCGCTGGCCAGCCAGACGGTATCGGCGGTCTTGGCCAGCCTTTTCAGCTCGGCCACGTGCTTTTTCTTATCGGGCGAAATCTCGTAAGTGGGGGTAAAGCCGTGCTCGATATCAACCGACACCCCCTTTTTCGGCAGGTCACGTACATGCCCGAAGCTGGCCACCACCTTGAAGTCCTTACCTAAAAACTTCTCGATGGTTTTGGCCTTAGCCGGCGACTCCACAATGACGACGTTCTTACTCATACCGCTCTTATGCTAAAGCATGGCGGTGCGAATGCAATACGATTTTTGCTAGCTCACAGTTCCGTCTGTCGTCGTGGGGCGTATGTCATTCGCTTGGTGGTGCGATAAAGCAGACTAAACAAAATATTAGTGTCTATGCGTGAAGTGGGCTTTTCGTTCAGACTAAAAGTTGCAGCAGAGGCTGGTAATCGATAGTTAGTAAAATGACAATCATAGCGCATTGTGTTCTGACCGGCGTTTAACCACTCCGGCGGCGATGGGCTGTCTTGACCGCGCCCCTACCCTTCAATAAGCCGCTGTGATGGTGATGATGCTATAGTCAGTTCGGCCTGTCAGCCCCCGGCCTCACGCTATCCGCGCTACTTAAGTTTTTGCGGATGATCTGCAGCGCGGCGGCGTGGACCTCGCCGGTCTCGTGGCTGATCGCGCACAGCTCCTCCAGCACCTTAAAGTCGTAGCCAAGATCAAACGCCTCAAACGCCGAGGCCAGCACGCAGTCGTCGATGTCCAGGCCGCACAGATCGATCCGATTAATAGAGTGTTCTTTAAGAAAATCAACCAGCCCAGCCGACTTAAAGGCCGACTTGGTTGACTTGGCAAACACCGTCTGCTCGCTGGTAAACTCAACCAGGGCGGCGTGGATGTCGGTGTCCGGCGGACCGGTGCATTTGTGCCAGTCTAATATGCGCTCAAAGTTAGAGCCGGGCCGGTTGACGAATTGGCTGAACAAAACGTGGTCGTAGTTACCGGCCTTAATGTGGTCGGCGATCCTGTGCGGTACTACCGAGTTCTTATCATTAACAAAGTAGTTTTGAACGTCGATCACCAGCAAGGCCGATTTTCGTTTAGTCATGCCTAAATTATAGCAACCGCCTGGTTGACGCCAACCCGGTAGGTTGCTAAAATTTTAAGCAGGATCACCACGGGCAGGGCACGCTTAATGGCTGGTCATTAAGTAGACCCCCCGGGTCTTATTCCTCCGACCGCTTCTCGCTTTCGCGCGGGGCGGTTCTTTTGTACTGCAGCCGTTTGCGCAGGTCGTTCATAAAGATCATGTGAGAGGCCGAAATGACGGTCTTCTCCTTTAAAAGAGACGAGTACTTGTAGCGGTTCGGGATGATCAGCTTCAGCAGCTTGTTTTGCTCCAGCAGATACTTTACCAGGCAGTAGAAGTCGCCGTCGCCGGTCACGATCACGGCCTGGTCGTAGGTGTCGTAGTCGATCATGGCCTGTAGCACCAGCTCGGCGTCGATGTTGCCCTTCACCTGGCCGTCTTTGTTGGTCATAATCGGCTTGAACACCAGCTCAAAACCGGCTTGGGCCAGCGAGTCGTACATGGCCTGGTTTTCTTCTACGAAGCCCACAAACAGGTAGGCCTTGCTGACGCCGTACTTTTCTTTCAGATAGGTGCGGAACTTGCGCCAATCGACGTGCCAGCCCAGCTCACGAATGGACAGGTTAAGGTTTTGGCTGTCGATAAAGGCGTAGTTGTTGGCTTTATTCATGGGTCTAGTATAGCAAACGTAAGCATGACCGAGGCTAAAGTACTCTCTGGTTAGCGGGCGATCCAGCTGCCGGCCCCCAGGTTTCTAACCTTGCCGGTGATCTCCATCAGGGTGATGACGTTGGCGAACTGGCCGGCGCTCATTTGGCTTTGCGTGATCAGCTCCTGGCTGGTGTTGACCCCGCGCGACAGCAGCTCCAGAATCTGCGCTTCCTCGCGGCTTTTGGCGGTAACGGCCGATTTGGCCAGTTGCGGCGCTTCCAGATCCAGGGCGGCCAAAATGTCGCTGGTGTCGGTGACGGGAGTGGCGCCCGACTTGATCAGGTTGTTTGGCCCGGCGCTGCGCAAGCTGGTGACGTTGCCGGGTACCGCCATGACGCTGCGGTTTTGCTCCAGCGCGAAGTTGGCGGTAATCAGCGAGCCGCTGGAGGCGTCGGCCTCCGGGATGACGACGGCGCAGCTGAGGCCCGAGATGAGACGGTTGCGGGCGACAAAGTGGTGCCGCAGGGGCGGCGTGCCTTCCGGATACTCGCTGATGATGGCGCCGCGCTGCAGAATTTTGACCGCCAGCGAGCGGTTGGTGGCCGGGTATATTTGGTTTAGGCCGCAGGCCAGCACCGCCACCGTTACTCCTCCGGCCTCTACCGCCGCCTGGTGGGCCACCGCGTCTATGCCGACGGCCAGCCCGCTGACGATCACCACGCCGGCCGAGGCCAGCTCGCCGGCCAGCCGGTAGGCCATCTGGCGGCCGTACTCGGTTGGCCGGCGGGTGCCGACGATGGCGATGCAGGGCCCTTTTGGCAGATTCCCCAACACGAACAGCCCTTGCGGCGGCGAGCTGATTTCGCGCAGCTGTTCCGGGTAGCCCGGCCGGTTGTGAGAAAGCCTAGAGATTTGCATAAAAAGTATTGACAATCATAACGCACTGTGTTAGTATGGCAATCATACCTAATAAACGTACCTGGCACAAGCCCTATACGGCAATTAACAGCTAATCTGCCTGGCACAACCCTAAATGCACCCTCCTTTAGGTCTTGTACAGGCAGTTTAGCCCCTTTAATCCCCGGTCTACTATGTTAATGAGACCGTAAAATCCGCCCTTTGCGGACGGCATTAAAGGGCCAAATAAAAGCCCGAGCGTGGTAACCACCTGCCCCTCGGGCTTTTATTTTTGGCCCCCGGTGTTACTTCCGTTCAGTAAGTTATAGGTACTGTCCCCGACCGGTTTCTCGATAGCGGCCTCGAGGATGGCCGCGGCCCGCCTGAGGATGACCGGCAGCTGCTGGCTTTCGGGTTTGGTGAAGTTGCTTAAGACGAAGTCGGCGGTATCCATTTGGGCGGGGCGCTCGGGGGTGGCCACACCCAGCCGGAACCTGATGAACTCTGGGCCCAGCGCCGCTATGATCGAGCTGATGCCGTTGTGTCCGCCGCTACCCCCTCCCCCCCTGATGCGCAGGCTGCCAAACGGCAGGTCGACATCATCGTGGATGATCCACAGATCCTCCAAAGGCAGCCGGTAGAACTTAGCCAAACTGCCAATGCTTTCACCACTCAAGTTCATCATGGAGGCAGGTTTGACTAACAGCACCTTCTCCCCCGACACATTACCTTCGGTAATGCGGGCCTTGAACTTGGCGTTGAGGGTGCAGGCGGGTAAACCGCGTTCTCCGATCAGCCGGTCGATCACCATAAATCCCAGATTATGGCGGGTGCCGGCGTAGCGCTCGCCGATGTTGCCAAGACCCGCTATCAGCTTCATGGTTGCTTCCGGCTCCTTTGGGCGCTGGTCATGCTTTAGTTTTCCTCTTGTCCCTATACTCCAGTTTAACCGGGGTGCCGGCAAAGTCATAGGCCCGGCGCAGCCCATTTTCCAGGTAGCGGCGGTAGGAGAAGTGAATGAACTCGGGGTGCGAGGCAAACAAGGCGAAGGCCGGCGGGTTGGTGCCGGTTTGGGCCGCGTAGTTGATCTTGGGCCGGCGGTTCTTCAGCCCGGCCGGCGGCTGCTTCAGTACCAGCGACTCGATCAGCTTGTTGAGCGCCGGCGTCGGGATCTTGGTCTGGCGGCGCTGGTCGATCTGAGTAGCCAGCTCAAACAGCCTGGTGACGTTCAGGCCGGTCGCGGCCGAGGTAAACACCACCGGTGCCCAGGGCACAAAGGCAAAGTTGGCTTGCAGGCGGCGCAGGTAGCGGGCCTGGGTCTTGTCGTCTTTGTCGACCGCGTCCCACTTGTTCACCACTAAAATCAGCCCCTTGCCCGAGTTGGCCACCAGCCCGGCGATGTGCTGGTCCTGCGCGGCCGACGGCTCGCCGGCGTCGATTAACAGTACGCCGATGTCGCTGGAGGCAACGGCGCCGAGCGTGCGCAGCGTGCTGAACTTTTCTACCCCCCGGTCGATTTTGCCCCGCCGCCGCAGCCCGGCGGTGTCGGAGATCTCCAGTTCGCGGCCGTGGTACTTGACGGTGATGGCGTTGACGTCGCGGGTGGTGCCGGGTACGCCCGACACCAGCGCCTGCTGCTTGCCAGCCAGCGCGTTTAAGAGGCTGGATTTACCGACGTTGGGCCGGCCCAGCAACGCCAGGCGCAGCCGGTCCGATTGGTCGGGCGCCTCGGCCGGCGGCAGGTGCCGCACCACCTGGTCGAGCAGGTCGCCGGTTCCCCGGCCGTGCAGGGCCGAGACCTCGATGATGTCTTTAATGCCTAAATTAATAAAATCATCGGCCGCCCCGCGCGCTACGGTATCGATCTTACTAAGCGCTAAAATGACCGGCTTGCCGGTCTTTAACGCCAGCTTGGCCGCCTGGCGGTCCTCGCTGGTGATCATAACGGCGGCATCGGCCACCAGGATGATGGCGTCGGCGCTCTCGGCCGCCTGCTTGATCTGCTCGCTAATGCCGGTCTCCAGCTCGTCGCGACCTCCGGCCGGCCCCAGCCCGGCCGTGTCGACCAGCCAAAACGCGTGCTTGCCCCACCGCGCCACAGCCTGCACGCGGTCGCGGGTGGTACCGGCGGCATCATCAACCACGGCTTGGCGTGAACCGACCAGGCGGTTAAACAAACTCGATTTGCCGACGTTGGCCCGGCCGATAATGGCGACGATGGGAATGTTGGTCATAAACTTACTGCAATCCTCGGTAAACTGCTTTACGGTGGCCAATCTTAATAATCACGATTATCAATGCTTTATCTTGAACCTGGTAAATCACCCGGTAATCACCGTGCCTGATGCGGTATAAATCATCCACTCCCCGCAGTTTACGCGAGCCAGCCGGGAGAGGCTGTGCCGCCAGATTGATGATCTTCTTAACGATCGCCAATCGACTGGCGTGATCGAGTTTCTCGAGTTCTTTCTTAACCGAGCGGCGGTACCTTATCTCATACTGCATTCAGCTACAGCAGACCTTCGGCCCTAAACTGCTTGACTAGCTCGTCAAACGACTCGGTCGGCTCCTGCTCCCGTCGTTTGGCGTCTTCGATGTCCTCCATATCTTCCAGCAGCTGATACTTGATAGCGTCTTCTACTAAAGCCGAGACGGTTTGGTTACTCTGAACGGCTCGCAGCTTGAGCGCCTGGTAAACTTTGTCGTTAATAGTAACGGTTGTACGCATGTCACCTCCTGTTGCCATTAGTTAAGCACATTAACATCAATGCATCAAGATGCATACACGAAGGAGGGCCCGAAGGCCGCGGATCAAAGATCCATCTCCTTCGGGCCCCGTTAGCGGGGCGCGTTGGTGAGTGCCGCCACCAGTTTGGCGACCTGACCCGCCAGGTAGTCGCCGACCTCGACCCTCACTTGCTCTCCGTAGTTGCAGTAAGCCAGCACGATCTGAGCTTGGGTGAGATCGTTGTGATCGAGGGCTTCAGCGGCCATCAATCTGAACTGGCCGATGGCCAGGTCACACGGTTGCCGTAGCCCCAAAAAATCGTCGAAATGAGGGTTCTGCACGTGACGGGCGACCAGGTCGTTCCAGTCGGGCGGGAACTCTAAGGGGCGGAACGGCCCAGCCAGGTCTCCTGTAAACCGTCCCCGCTGAGTCCTCAAGATCAATTCACGTAACCGCCCGAAAGCCGACGCGTCCGTTTGAGCTTGCCGCTGCAGTTCGCTATAACGTTTGACGATAAAGCCTTTAAAGTGGCTCCTTGCCGCCTCGTCATCGTAGTCCAATTCTTGAGCCAGGCGGGAGCGGTTTTCTTCATACATCTCATGAAAGATGCGGACGAACTCAACCCAGCCTTTCACGCGATCCAGTGAGTCGGGGGCTGCGCTCCAGGCGCTAAAGAGTTCCTGTATCCAGTTGCGTTTCGAGGAGTATTCCGTCAAAATTTGCGCTGTTCGCCGAGCCTCGTGGACACTTGATACCAGGTTCTGGTCCTGGCTTTGCTGAGCAATCAATACCCAGTCATAGTTGGAAGCGAGCCTCCATGAAGCTCTAGAGACTCCCGCTTCAACCTCCTCGATCAGCTGTCGTAGTTGGCGGGTTTGTTCCTCTAGCCTAGCCTGCTCTTGCGCCTGCCGGATTTCTTCCTCGGACATCGCTTGTTCCCTGGCCCTGGCCTGCTTTTCGGCCTCGGCCAGCTTGGCTCGTCTGCCTCTCCAGACGAATGCCGCCATCGTCAATACAGCAATCGTTACCGCTATTGCAAGGAACACGTTTCTCCCCTCTCGTGAGCCTGAACGTGGGAAAACTATACCATGTTTATTGAGTGTAGGCGAACTTCCGCCGGCGGGATTAGGCCTCTTGTCCTACCGCCAGTGGTAGTTGCGCTCGATCCAGTTGATTAGCGCGGCGGTTTCGGCGAAGCGGTCGGGGCTGTTTAGGACCACCGTCAGCACGCGGTGGCCGTTAACGGTCGATAGCGCCAGGAACGACTGGCCGGCGGCCGGTGTGTAGCCGGTTTTGAGGCCGGTGATGCGGGGGTCGCCCAACAGGCGGTTGGTGCTGGTGAGCGGATAGGTTTGGCCGGCCTGGTCGGTGATGGTGGCGGTGGGGGCGGCCGCCAGCTGGGCGAAGGTTTGATTGGCCAAAGCGATTTTGGCCAATCTGGCCAAAGCCTCAGCGCTGGCCAGGTTTTCCTCGGCCCCCAGACCGCTGGGATTGGTAAAGCGGGTCCCTTTAATCCCCCACCGCTCGCTGAGGCGGTTCATTTTGGCGGCGAAAGCCGCGTTGCTGCCGGCATCGGCGCTGGCCAGGGCGTCGGCCGCGTCGCTGGCCGACGGGATGAGCGTGGCCGCCAGCAGGTCTTTCACCTTAAAGCGCTGGCCCGCGGTCAGTCCCAGCTTGGCGTCCTCGGGCCGGTAGGCCGGTAAAGTCGGTACCGTCACCACCTCTTCGAGATCATGGGATTTTATAATGACCATGGCGGTGACGATTTTGGCGATCGAGGCGATCGGCAAGGGCTGGGCGCTGTTTTGCTGGTACAGCGGCGTGGCGGTGTCTAGGTCGACCGCGTAAGCCGCCCGGGCGCCTAGCCGCAGCTCTTCGGCGCCGCTTTTAATGGGCTCGGCTATCCGTTGGTGCGGCGACGGAGTGCTCAAGCGGGTGCCGGAGGGTTCGCCAATGACGGTGTTTTGCAGAGCCTGCCGCAGCGGCTGGCCTAACGGCAGGTGGGCCAGGTAGCCAAGCGTTAAGATGATGACGGCAACCAGACTCATACCAGCTCCTGCCGGCCCGCTAAGCGGTACCGTCCCGGCGGCAGGTCCCGTAGTGCAAGCTTGCCGAACTGGATCCGCTGCAGCTGCGTTACTCGGTAGCCGAGGGCGGCAAACGTGCGTCTGATCTGGCGGTTACGGCCTTCGTGCATGGTGATGGTCCATCTGTCACCTTGGCCTTGCAGTTGGAGCTTACTGATTCCGTCATCTAGCTCAACGCCGGCCTCGATGTTGGTTTTATCGGTTGCCTTGAACGGGTGATCCAGTCTGATCTGGTAGCGCTTTTGCTTGACGTTTGAGGGATGAGTCAGAGCCTGAGCTAGGGGGCCGTCGTTGGTCAGCACCAGTAAGCCGGATGAGTCTTTGTCGAGCCGGCCGACCGGTTTAAGTGAGTGCAACCGTTCGGGCAGCAAAGCGTACACCGTCGGGGCCGGTCCTTGGGCGCGGCGGCTGCAGATGTAGCCGGTCGGTTTGTTTAGTACCAGATAGGTTTTGGCGGCAGCGGCCAGCTTTCGGCCATCCAGCTCGATCCGGTCGGCGGGCGTTACCGGCTGTCCCACGACGGCCGGCCGGCCGTTGACCTGTACCCGGCCGTCGGTGACCGCCTGGTCGGCCGCCCGCCGGGACAGCCCGCTGGAGGCGGCGATAACTTGGTTCAAGCGGGCGATGACCGCCTCCCGGCTGCCGGCTGGTCGAGCGGCGGCAGCTCAGCGGGGCTGGACAGCCCGAAGTGCTCCAGAAACTTGACGCTGGTGGCGTACAGCAGCGGCTTGCCGGGGCTGTCCGCTCGCCCTGATTCGATGATCAGCCCCCGCAGCAGCAGGTTCTTGATGGTTTGGTCGGACGACACCCCCCGGATCTGCTCGATTTGGGTTCTGGTCAGCGGCTGGCGGTAAGCGACGATTGCCAGCGTCTCCAGCGCCGGCTTGGACAGCTCGGCCCGGGCGCCGCCGCCCAGGTAGCGCCCGACCGCGGCTGCGGCCTGCGGCGCGGTGGCCAGGCTGTAGTGCCGGCCGGATGTCACCAAGCGGATGCCCCTGTGCCGCAGCTGGGTCTTTAGGCCGGCCAGGGCGCCGGTGACCGCCGTCTGGTCCGCCTCGGTAGCGGCCACTAGCCGCGCGAGCGTAACCGGTTCGCCGGCCGCAAACAAGACCGCTTCCAGGCTGGCTGCTAATTCATCCATAACCATATTGTACACGATTGGCAGCCTGCCGGTCCTTCGGCTCGCCGCTTTTAATATCAGCTGGTGTGGGCCACGCTCAGCAGCTGGATGTCATCGAACTGGCCGCTTTGCGACACCCGGATGTGACCGGATTTTACCAGCTCCAGCAGCGCCAAAAACAGCACCAGCACCTCCATGCGGTCGGCGGCGGTGCGCAGCAGCTGACCGAGACCGGTCGCCCGGCCCGGCCGCGCCCAGCGCCGGATACGCTCGGTCATCTCCGTCAGGCTGACCGTGCGCCCAAGCGTAGCGTCGGTGGCGGCCGGCGGCAGCTTGGCCAGGGCGGCCGCGAACGCCCGCCGCAGCGGCTCCAGCTCTAGATTGGGCGGCGCCGGCAGCTCACCGGCCGCCACGGCGTCCCGGGCGGCGGCCTCGGGCGGCCGGCTCCAGCTGCGCCTCCCCTCGGCCAGAAGACGCTTTAAATACTCGGTGGCTTTTTGGTACCGCCGGTACTCGGCCAGCTGTTCGGCCAGCTCGCTGATCTCGGTTTCATCGACCCGGTCGGCCGTTCCCGGCAGCAGCGCCAGGCTTTTGATGTAGACCAGTCTTGAGGCCAGCTCCAGAAAACGGTTCAGCTCCTCCGGGTCCAGCCGGTTCAGCCGTTCGATGTACTCCAGGTACTGTTCGGTAACGTCCGCCAGCGAGATTTGGGTGATCTCCAGCTCGGAGCGCTCAATCAGCTGCAGCAGCAGATCGAGCGGGCCCTCGAAGTTTAACAGCGCAACTTGATACGGCATGTTCGCGGCCTAGGCTGCCAGCGCCTCTTTGGCGGCGGTGACGACGTCTTCTAGCGTTACCTGTGACTTAATCAGGTACTTGTTGACGCCTAAACTCTCGCCGCGCTGTTTGTCGCTGTCCTGGCTGAGCGCTGTCATCATGATGATTTTGGTGTCCTTGGTCTCCGGCGTTGAACGCAGTATGTCTAAAACATCAAAGCCGCTGATCTTGGGCATCATGACGTCGAGGATGATCAGGTCCGGCCGCTCGCGGACGGCCGTAGCCAGCGCCTCTTCGCCGTCGGAAGCGGTTAGTATGTCGTACTGTTCGGCCGCCAAACGAGCCGAGTAAATGTCACGCAGGTTGATGTCGTCTTCGACTAACAGAACTTTTGCCATGCTGTCTTTCTTTAAACGTTAGTGGTTTTATCTTAGCAACAATCGGCTGATCTGCCAACGGCCAGCCTTTGTGGCTACTTTCCGCCACCCGGCGGGATGGCCGGCGCTATATAGGCGGCGGCCGCGGCCGGTTGGGCCGGGCCGGCGGTGGGCTGAGCCGGCGCCGGTGCGGCCGCGGGGACCGGTGCAGCCGGGTTGACGGCCGGTGTCGCTACCGGCTGAGCGGGGGCGACGGTGGCGGCGGGAGTCGGTTCAGCTTGGCTGGCCGGAAGGCGCGGCAGGTTAAAGTAAAAGGTAGAGCCTTGGCCGGGGGTGCTTTCGGCCCAGATGCGGCCGCCGTGCAGCTCGATGACCGCCCGGCACAGGTACAGCCCCAACCCGGTGCCGCCGATGGTGCGGGTAGCCGAGCTATCCACCCGGTAAAACTTTTGAAACAAGTGCGGAATGTTCTCGGGGCTGATACCCGGGCCGGTGTCGCGGACGCTGACGTTGACGGTACGCTCATCACCGACAATCCCGACCGTTACTCCGCCTTCGGGGGTGTATTTAAGGGCGTTATCGACTAAGTTCATCAGCACCTCCCGGATACGCTCCTGGTCGGCCCGGACGTAGTACAGCGGCATGACGGTCTTGTCGCCGCCGAGGCCGGCTCCGGCCGGGGCGAAGGTTAAGGTCAGCTTCTTTTTCTCGGCGCTAAACTGCATGTCGCGCACCACGTCCTCGACCAGCTGGCCCAGATTGACGGGGGCCAGGTTGCGCGCCAGCTGGCCCTGTTCTACCTTGGTGACCGACAACAGGTCGCGAAACAGCTCGCCCAGATGCTGGGTGTTTTGATGGGCTTTGTTCAAATACTCCTTGGCACGGTCATCCACCGTCGCCACCTTCGGGTTGAGCGCCAGCGAGATGTACCCCTCGATGGCCGCCACGGGGGTGCGCATCTCGTGCGAGGCGGTCGAGACAAACTCGCTGCGCTGGCGTTCCACCTCTTTGTCTTTGCTGATGTCGCGAAACACCGCGATGGCGCCGGCGATGCTTTGATCGCCGTTGTAAATCGGCGACACCGAGATCGACAGGGTACGCTGGTTGCCGCCACTGGTGGTCATGACCAGGTCGTTGCGGACGATACTGGCGTTGGCCGCCCAGGACTGCTGAAAAGGATCGTCCGCGGGCGCCAGCGGTTTGCCGTCCGCCGCCGTCAGCGGCAGTACCAGGTGGTAATCGACGTTTTGGACCGATTCGGCGTCCCAGCCGGTCATCTCCTGGGCGGCCCGGTTAAGCAGCTGGATCTGATTGCTGCGGTCGATGACGATGACGCCGTCGGCGATACTGCTCATTAAGACCTGGGCTCTCAGCCTTTCGGCGCCCAGCTCCCCGGACAGGGCGCTGACCGCCTGCTTGTCCTGCTTGGTCCGGCGCGCCCCCAGGTTGATCCACTGGGCCAGCCCCCAGGCCGCGATGGTGACGAGTGCCTGGCCGGCGTGGGCGCTCAGGTACTGCAGAGACAGCCCCTGCCCCCACCAGGCCAGCCCGGCTCCCAGACCGGTGGCGCCTAGCGCCACAGCGGGCGGGGTGGCGCCGAACAGCCCGGAGGCCGCGATCACCAGCAGCCAAAACCCGTAAAACGGCGAGTCCAGTCCCCCCGTGGAGGCGAGCACTATCAGCAGATTGACCCCCGACAGCCCCGACAGCACCAGTAAAGAGGCGCGCAGGTAGCGGCGCTTCAGGAACTGGTGCCCGCTCAGGTAGTACAAGGCGGTGACGAGCCCCAGCGCCGCCATTACCTGGGCGAAACCGCTGTTTTGCAAAGTGGCGGGAGCGAGCAGGTACAGGGCGGCTACGCCGAGCGCGGTTAAGCCGCCCACACCGGCTTGGACGGCGGCCAAAATAGCAAACCTGCGTTGTTCTTCCACCAAAACCCTTATGTTTCCTTAATTATGACCGATCAGAGGCTAATTTTCAATCTTGCTGGCTGGGTCTACGCCGGTTTCTGCCCAAATCAGCCGATGGTCGGAGCCCAGAAAGCGGTCGGGCCGTAGTCCGCTGCTGCTTGCGCCGAGCGGCAGCCAGAGGTAGTCGATCGGCAGCCGCAGCGGTCCCCAGCCCCAGGTGCGGTAAACTCCCCCGCCCCGACCGGCCTGGTAGTGTCCGGGCAGCTGTTGTTGCATCATGCGTAAGGCCGGCGCCCAGGGCACGGTGTTGAAGTCGCCCATGATGACGACCGGCTCCGGCGTGGCGCGGGCGGCGGCGGCCGCGCGGACGAACGCTTGGTTGCGCCGCTTAAGTGCAGAAGGCGCCAGCGGCGGATACGGATGCAGCACCATCACCCGCAGCGGGCCATTGGGCGTGGCCACGGCGGCGGCCAGCGGCCGCCCCGGCTCGCTGCCGGGTGCACCAGCCTCGGTAATCGGCCAGCGACTCAAGATCGCCAGCTCTTCGCCGCTGTCGGCGTTCCAGCCGCTGGTGACGTAGCCATGCTCAAGCTCGCTGGCGCTTTTGACCGCCTCGAAAGCACCTACACTCATCTCGGCCAGGCCGACCACGTCGAGCCCCAGCTGTTTGATGCGCCGGCCGATGTCGTGGTAGCGGCGGTTGCTTTTAAGTACGTTCATAAAGCCGATGCGGGCTTTGATGTTAAAAGACGCCTGTCCGGCTGGCGGTTTTGACCAGGCCCACCCGGCGACGTGCGCTAGCCACGGCAGGTTAGCCAGGGCGAACACCGCCACCGCCCAGTAGTTAGACGCAGTCTGGGCCAGCAGCAGACTGACGGCCAGAATAACGGCGTTTACCGGCAGCAGATAATGCATAAAGCTTAAAACCAGCTCAAACCCGAACCACGCCACCCGCAGCGACAGCCCCAGCCAGAGGCTGTAAAGCAGCAAGCCAAAAAACCACAGTTGTACCAGATCCATACCAGTAGTTTACCATTACCGCTTTGTGTCATAATGGCAATAAGTAAAGACAGCGAGGAGTCGTACATAATGTACAGGTCGCGTAAGGCCGCCATGCAGTATCAGGAGTATCTGAGCTTGCGCCGCCAGGTTGAGTGCGAGTTTTGCCAGGATCTCACCGATCAGCTGGTAGCAGAGCGCGAACACGTCTACATTATGCGCAACCTGTTCCCCTACGCTATCTGGGACCGCAGCGACGTTACCGATCACCTAATGATCGTCCCCCGCCAGCACACCGACACCTTGAGCGCCCTCTCCCCCGCCGCCAAACTGGCCTATTTCGAGACCATGAGTGAATACGAAGCCAAAGGCTACGACATCTACGCCCGCACCGCCGCCAACACCACCAAAAGCATCCCCCACCAGCACACCCACCTGATAAAGCTCGATCGCAAACAAAAAAAGCTAGTAGCCTACCTCCGCCGTCCGTACTTTTTGTTTCACAGGTAAGGCAGGATGTGTGGTTGTTAGTCCTAGACTGACAGCCCACAAAATGTTATCGTAATCAGGTTCCGAACACGAAATTACAAGCCAAGTTGCTTGTAATTTCGATGCGGCCCCATCGTCTAGTGGTCAGGACGCCAGGTTCTCATCCTGGTAACCGGGGTTCGAATCCCCGTGGGGTCACCAAATTCGATTCAGAGGCTCTTCGGAGCCTTTTTGATTGTTATCGATCTGTAAAAGTCACTGATTTTCGGGATGTAAATTTTTTTATCCTTTGACACTAAAAATCCTTTTGGGGAGTACAAGTATTAATATGCATGAATATTAGCATGGCAAGTAATTGACCCTACTTTATATATATTTTTGCTTACTAATCAGTCATGGAGGGGTAGCCTCCCATGCCCCACTAGCTGTCGATTATGAAGTACTGCTAAAAGACAATATAATGAGCTTTGATGAAAGACTTATACTCTTCTGATAGAGCCTTGAATGGCAAAAAGAATGACTTATTCTCTCGTGCTAGTTACGCATCTCGAATTGCATCGGTAATACTGCGTTCAAAAATTGAAGACAGCTACGTTATTGGTCTGTATTCACCTTGGGGGTATGGTAAGACATCAACACTTAATATGCTCGAAGAGAGTCTGGGCGATGATGCGATAGTTATTAGATTCAATCCTTGGAGTTTCGATGATGAACGAGCAATAGTTAGAGGAATGCTTACTGATATCTCAGTGAAGATTGATGAGTCTCTACCTCCGGATACAGGGCAACTTAAAACTTTTAGACGTATTAGGCGCAAATTTACTAAAGGTAATGCTCTTAGTGCTAAAGAATCAACCGTTGAGCTAATGAGTAGATATGGCGGTTATGCGGGTGTAGTCGATAGACGGCTTGAAGAAGGCATCACTACAACTGCCAATATTTTAGGCGGTGCAACAAATGAAAAGATTAAAGCAAGAATTGAAGATAAGATTGAGGAATCTGGTAAGCGCATTGTTATTATGGTTGATGACGTTGACCGGCTTGATGAAGAAGAAATCTTCCGACTCTTTAAACTTATAAAGGTAATTGCTGATTTCAAAGGTGTTACGTACATAGTTGCTTTTGACGATAAGGCGGTTGCTGAGGCACTCTCGAAGCGCTTTCCTCAGAGCCAGGAAGACGGCAATGCCGGCCAGGAATTTATAGAAAAAATTATACAAATACCCCTTCATCTACCACTAATTGAACGCGAGTCACTAAGCGATATGTTACTTCAGGGTATCCAGGGGGTGGTAGATATAAACAAGATAGAAATTAGCCAAGACGAAGTAAACAGATTTAGAGGTATTTTTGATGAGTACTTAGCCCCTCGTATAAAAACGCCACGAATGGTCAAGCGTTACCTCAATTCATTAAATTTTACCGTTCCGCTCGTGGCCAATGAGGTGAATATAACAGACTTCTTGGTTGTTGAAGGAGTCCGCCTACTGCAGTCCAACATTTACCTTAGGCTACGCGATAATAAAGCCCTACTCACTGGTACCCTATTCCACATATGGCTTCAGAGTGATTCGGATGATAAAAAGAAGAGAGACCTGATAGATAAGATAGTGGGAGCAAATAACTACGATATCAAAGAGATAATTATAGAGCTATTCCCGGATATTAAGAAAGCATATAAGCGCCACACTAGCGGCTATTCACGCAGAGAATTAACGAAAGAAAAGCGTGTTTCATCAGAAGACTATTTTAATAGGTACTTCATGTACGACTTAAGCCCTCAGGATGTCGCAGACTCCGCTATACTGGAAGCCATTGCCAAAGATACTGCACCTGAAATTGCCGAAGAGCTAGAAAGGCTATTCAGCGAAAAACGTCAGAAACTCGTAATTAGAAAGCTTGAAACTTATCGCAAGTCAGCACGAAATCCTATTGAGTTCGCAAGAACACTAATGCAAGTGTTTGATAGTATTTCGGACACAAAAGTATCTATGTTTGAAAATACGCCTATGGATTCTTTTGTTGATTTGATGCGGAATGTATTGAATGAAGCTAGCGATAAACTTGTTGGCTATCAGCTGATGGTTAACGAGTGCAACAATATCATTCTGTTAACTTATATTATCCGCGAGGCGATACTTGGTTCTGAACCAACTAAGCGCGAGCCAATACTATCACCTAAAGAACTTGACCAATTCAAGCAAACGGCGTTAGCGAAAATAAGAACGGAAGCTCAGAGGGGCATACTGCACAAGACTGGAAATATTTCTCATTTTCTTTATAGCTACTGGGCTGAATTTGGTTCTAAAGAAGAAACGAATGCTTATTTAGTCAAGAAGCTTGATTCACTAGAGAAGATCCTTGCTTTTCTAACACCTCAGCTAGGTGTTTGGACTGGTGGCAATGGTAGTCATCGTGGCAACTTTAACCGAGAAACCTACAATTACGTGAATAAAGTTGTAGACCCTGAATCACTATACCAAGTAGCAATTACAGAAGACCCTACACTGATTGAAGTTGATGAGTATCCCGACCTTGAGCATGACGAGCGCAACGGTATAGGTAAAGTTGGAAATGAAAACACTGATGAATTTAAACAAATTCTAGCAAAGCAATTTGTTTACATACATCAACGTGTTCAAGCAGAGAATAAGGTAGATAGCTCTACTGACAAGTAGGCGTACTTTTAGGATAGGATGTATGCAAATATTCTCTTACTTCATCTGTAATTGGTAACTCTGATATAGGCGTAAGTATGACTCTCCATCGGGCGCCTCTACTCTTACCTGGTATCGCGTGTTTGACCGCCAGCTACCTTAGTGGTTTAATTTTACACAATTCAGGAGAAGATCTCTTGAGCTCTTTGACGCCTAGTACCGATTACTCGGCCCTCGAGAGAGGAAGGTTATGCAAATTACTCCAAATCTTGATGTAACCAGCGACGCTCGGATCTTGGATCTGATCGATATCCTCGGCCTTAGAGTGGATCTATGGCCAGGTGACGTCATTCAGGGGGCGGCAGAGAACGCTGCCCTTATCTGCGAGATTGTAGGGAGGCCTGCCTTGCCGCTTCTCCCGGATGATCGGCTTTTTGCAGAGTTAGCTGCTCTCGGCTCGGAGCAGCTGGAACGGATTTGGTCTGTTCTTCCCTGCCCCTGGTGCGGTATCAACGGGGATCACCTGCAAGCCTGTCCTTTGATGGCGGCTGAGAGCGAGTTTAGAACGGCCCTAAATGTCTGGCAATATGGCATGAGCAACTCCCGGCACTGCCCCGGTATAAAGCCCGGGCAACGGGCGTATGAGCCTGCCATTAAGTTCAAGCGCTTTTACGATTTAGGCTGGGACAGAGGACAGATGACACAGCGTCCCGCGGTACACCCATAGAACGCCCCGGCCGGCTCTTCGCTTCAGCAAGTGAGGGCGCCCCAAGGGGCGTCTTTACTTTACCGGCGCCTGGTTTTGCCTTTTGGTTTGGATGTTTGATCAAGCTGTTCCTGCACGAAGCTGTCAATTGATTCCTTATGTTGCCGGTAGTAGGCGATCCCCTCTTCGGCGGTAGTGAACTCTCCGCCTAGCTGCGCGTCGTAAAGGTAGTTTAGAATCGGCGTAAACTCTCTGCCCGGGGCCATGTCTAGCTCGGCAATCAAGTCGCGCCCGTTGACGATTGGAGCGGCCGGGCGTTCGGCCACTTTTAGCTCGAGTGAACGTTCGTACAGTTTGTAAGACGCGGTTTGCGGCACGAACTCGCCTCCCCGGCCGTTCGAGTCGCAGCGGGAAACCAAGTCCCACAGGCGGATGTTGGCCGGTTGCAGCCGCTGGGCGAACTTTTGCAGCTGCTTGTCACTGGGTTCGGGGTTGTGCACGTGGTAGAGGTGTTCGCGCACAATCGGCAAGACCTTGTTGATGACATCGCGGCCAAGCTTGATGCCCTCTAAAAACTGTTTGGTAGGCTCGACGCCGGCCGCTTCGTGGCCGTGGGCCGTGATGCGCATGACTCCCCTCTTTTCCCGCAGCTCGGTGGTGGTTGCTTTCCCTAAATCGTGACAAAGGGCGCCAAACAGCACCACCAAAGCCTCGTCGCCTTCCAGGCCCTCCTCCCGCACCACGCGGGCGGCGGCATCGGCGGCGTTTTTGGTGTGGTTCCAGACGTTGCCCTCGGGGTGCCACTCCGGTTCTTGTTCAATTTGGTCCAGTCCGGCCAGCTCGGGGTGAAGCTTGTCTAATATCCCCAAATTCTTGGCCACCTCCAGGCCAACGCTGGGCCGTTCGGACTTGGTTATCAGCTTAAGCCACTCTTCGCCGATCCGCTCGCGCGACAGTTCGGACAGATCCAGGCCGCGGCACAGTTCGGCGGTTGACGGTTCAACCGCAAAGTTAAAGCGTCCGGCAAACTGCACGACGCGCAGCGCCCTCAACGGGTCGTCGCCGAACAGCTCCGGGTCGGTTGCCCGCAACACGCCGTCTTTAATGTCTTGCAGCCCGCCGTACTCATCGATCATTTCGCCGGTTAAGGGGTTGAGCGCTAAGGCGTTTATGGTCAGGTCGCGCCGCCTGGCCGCCTCCCGTATGCTCATAGTCGGGTCGCCGCTCACCTGGAAGCCCTTATGACCAGCTCCGACCTTAGAATCGGTGCGGGGAATCGAAAAGTCCATCACGCTGCCGGTGGCCGGGTTTTTGAGCTTGGCGATACCGAAACTGGCCCCGACCAGATCGAGTTGCCCCAAGTCTCGCAGCTTGGCGGCCAGAACCTCAAACTCGAGGCCGTAGACCTCCATGTCGATGTCTTTCGAGGTTTGGGGCCGGCCGGTTTCGCGCGCCATGGCTTCATCGCGCGCGTAACCGCCCACTACCAACGCCAGGCCGCCGCTGTCGCTTATTTGTGACGCCACCTCAGCGGCAAATCGCAGGTCTTCGGCAAACTCGTGACTGGGCTCGGTTTCAGCGCGCGCCAGAAACGTCTGGTGGTTTAGCGCCAGCGCCTCGGCATGTAGCGCCTCGTAATCGGTAGCCGCAACGCCGCTTTTTGGTTCGGACGCATCACGTTCGTTCATTGGAACAGATTATAACTCACGAGCTTGCTCGTATGCTTTATATCAAAAAACTGAGCGCCTCCTTGCTGGCAGGTGCTCAGCAAAGAGGCGCGTGGTCAAACGAATGCAGCGGGATCTGGATGGTACGGCCAGCCGGCTTCGGGGCGCTCCATCAAGCTGACAAAGGGGCGCTGTTGGAACGTTATCGGCGGCAAGTAGTCGTCGATTTGAGCGTTGCTCCACCCTTCCCGCCGCAGCGTCTGCCGCGCCCACGCGTCTTGCAGCTCCAGGTCTTTCACCGATAGCAGGCGTGCCAGGTGGTCGAATATGGGCGCGCCAAGCTGAAGAGCCAGATTGACCTCCAAGCGGCTGCCGCCGCTAAACGCCCATCCCGGAGTCACGACCATGGCGGTGACGTAGCACACAATCGCCGGCAGCCAAAGGTCCATGTAGTCTTCTTGCCCCCAGTCGGCGACGCTGATAGCGGCTGGGTTTATCGCCGGCCAGGCCCGCAACAGGGGCTTAATGCTGCGGCCAAACCGTTTGGCATCCGCTTCGTTCGGCCGAATAATCAGCTCGTAGCGGTACCTTTTGTGCCGCGTTCGCAGTTCAGTGCGGGTGCAGTTCAGCCGGTTTAGCAGCCGGACTTCGCGGCGCCCCGATGTGATCGGCACGCTAATGTATAAAAAGCCACGCAGCGGGTCGCAGAAGCAGCGCCACAGCGACAGCATTACTTTCGCCAGCTCAGGGGGCGTAATGGATGGGTCGGCGGCCGCAATGCTAGGAACGTCGGGAGGGGGCTCGGCCGGCCTCAGATCGAACACATGGACGGCCTTAAGCAGCTCTTCGGGAGTGATCAGCAAAGCTCATTCACCTACCTTTGTCAAAGTGTAGGCTCAGTATACTACTAATCAGATGACCGCACGGCGTTTCCCGCGTATTCTTATAGATTCAGAAATACCTCTTCAATAGCAGGGGCGAGGTTTGGCTTGGCTGCCTCGCCGGCCTTGATCAGCTCGACCGCCTCTTGAGGGTGAAGCCACCTATACTCTGTAAAATCCTCGGGGTTGTAACTTGGGACGTTATCAGATCGGTGGACATATATGGCCCGAAACATCGGTTGCTTTGGTTCTGGTTTAAGTATCTGTTTAAGCTCAAGGTCCTCAGCTTGAATCAGCATATTCAGCTCTTCGGCGAATCCGCGCATCATCGCCTCCAGATACGTTTCTCCCGACTGGACGTGTTCGGCGCAGCTAAAATCCAGGCCGTTAGGGGCGATGGTTTTATCGGCGGTTCGGCGAGGTACCCAAAGCTGTCCCTGCCGGTTCATAATGAAAGCTTCGGATGCTCGAATATATCCCGGCGGATTAGCGATGACTGCCTGAAACTTACTCCTGGTTATCGTTCCAATTACCTGATCTTGGCTATCGACTAGGTCTAGCAGCTCTTCTTTTTCAGCGTTGTCCAAGTAACTGTTCCTTCGCGTTAATTCCATCCTGCTTTTCAAAATTATAACGGAACTTTCGTCCGGTATTTTTTACGCCAACATTATCGCTCAAAATAACAAAATTAACAAAACGAGCTGCCATAAAGGTGGTGTTTCTTGGTGGTTACATGCATTGCATCGGCGTGGGTGGTTTAGTAACCTTACACCTTGTGTGTTGTGGGTAGATCCAAAGGGGGAGCTCCCGACAGCCGCCTATTAATAAGAGGAGTTCAATGCGTAAACAAGTATTAACATTGGTTTTAGTTGCCGCCGCGGTACTGGTGGGCGCTCCGGCGTTCGCCGCCGAACCGGCTGAGCCGGCCGAAAAACAAGCTGAAAAACAAGAAAAACGCCACGAGGTCAAGCCCGGCGAGAGCCTGACGCTGATCGCCGAGCAGTACGAGCTGGAGTCGTGGCGGCCGCTGTGGAACGTCAATAAAGAGTTAACCGATCCCGATGTGATTCATGCGGGGTCGTCTTTGATTGTGCCGGAAGGCCCGACCGAAGACCGTCCCCTGCCGCCCGAACCGGCGCCGGTAGCGGCCGCGCCCGCCTACAGCGCGCCGGTAGCGGTAACCCGCCGTTCGAGCACGCCGGCCAACTACGCGGCCGGCAGCGGCGGACTGTTTGCCCGCATCCGCCAGCTGGAGTCAGGCGGTAACTACGCCACCAACACCGGTAACGGTTACTACGGCGCCTACCAGTTTGATCTGCAGACCTGGCGCAGCGTCGGCGGCAGCGGTTTGCCCTCGAACGCCTCCCCCGCCGAGCAGGATCAGCGGGCGGCGCTGTTGTACGCCCAGCGCGGCTGCAGCCCCTGGCCCAACACCTGCGGCTAACCCCGCCGCATAGCATCGAAAGCCCGCGGCCGGCCGAGACGGCGCTGCGGGCCTTTCGCTTAGTTAGAAAAGCGTACATTGCTATAACGGGTTGTTCGTGCTATAAGTAAGCATCAATTTAATTGGTGGGCTTAAGCGTGAATAAAACCAAAACATTCCATTCCGAAAACCAAGAGGCCATTGATTTTGGCGAGACTTTAACACCGGCGTTGGAGCTGCCAGCGGCCTCCGCCTATAGCCGCCACAAACCGTCGCTCTTCGGGTTTACTTTCGCCGAACTGGCGTTCGCCGCGCTGCTGTTTGTTGCTACCGTCTGGGCGGCCGGCTACCTGGTGCCTAAACCGGAGCTAGTAACGCACGTACCCAGCACGGTCACGCTAAGCGTGCCGCTGGAGGCCGCCGCCGACCCTCAGCTGGCCCCGCGGGCCCGCCGGGCCGCTGCCGCCAGCAACCTCTACCGCGGTTTTCAGGATACCGCCACCTCCGCCAGCTTTCAGCCGGCGCCCGGCCAGCTGCAAAAGGCCGCTGCCGCCACCGTGGCCCAGCCCGGCCAGCCGGCTTACGCGCTGCAGGGCAGCGTCGGCACCTCGGCTCCGCGTTAATCGCCTAATCTTGGCCAGCCGCCCGGTTGCGCCAGATAGGCCAAACCCGTACAATACTTCAGCAACGGGAGTGCAACATGGCGGCCAAAACCGACGACCAGCCGAGCGGTCCGGTCAAGAACCTGAGTGTCTGGGCGATATCCGGCGAGATCGGTCTGAAGCTGGCGCTGCCCCTGCTGGTTTTGATGCTGGGGGGTATTAAGCTCGACAAGGCCAACGGCACCACTCCCCTGTTTACGTTCATCGGCATCGCACTGGCTTTGACCGCCTCGATCACGATGATCGCCCGCATGATCCGGCGGGTTAACCGCCAGGACCAATGACGACGCAGTTCTCCAGTATCAATCATCAACTAATTGGCAAGATCGCAAACCGTTGAATATCAGCCATTCGAAATTAGAGACTAGACGCTGCATCCCCGGATCACCGCGGGGCGCCTGCTAGTGCATATCTCCCTCAAAGCCGAAACACTGTTTCACATCGGCTCCTGGCCGGTCAACAACTCGCTGCTGGCCGGCGTCATCGGCAGCGTGCTGATCGCCGTCGTCTTCGCGCTGGGCGCCCGCCGCGTCAAACACAACCCGAGTAGCCGGCTGGCCCAGGGCATCGAGGCGCTCAGCGAGCTGCTCATCGACCTGATCGAGGGGGTGACACACGACCGCCGGCGGGCGCTGCGGTTTTTCCCGCTGCTGATGACGCTGTTTATCTTTATTTTGATCAGCAACTGGCTGGGGCTGCTGCCCGGTGTCGGCTCCATTACGGTTACGACGGCTGAGGGCGAGGTGCCGCTGCTGCGCGGGGCCAACGCCGACCTGAACACCACTCTGGCTCTGGCCATCATCTCGGTGGTCATGACGCAGGTTTACGCTGTGCGCGAGCTGGGGATTGTGACTCATTTACGCAAATACTTTAGCCGCAACCCGGTGCTGAGCTTTGTCGGTTTACTGGAGATCATCTCGGAGTTTTCGAAGATGATCTCGTTTTCGTTCCGGCTGTTTGGCAACATCTTTGCCGGCGAGGTGCTGCTGATAGTGATATCGGCCCTGGTGCCGCTACTCGGTCCGCTGCCTTTCTTTGCGCTGGAGCTGTTTGTTGGTTTGATCCAGGCGCTGGTGTTTACCATGCTTAGTCTGGTATTCTTAGAAATCGCCTCGTCCAGCCACGGCGAGGAGCACGCCGGCGATCAGTCGGGCGGACAGCTCGGTTCGCTTGGACCCAAGGCAAAACATCCCCTTGTCAGTAACACTTAGTAACCTAACGAAAGGAGTTTGAGTGGAAGCAGAAGCAATGAAAAACCTGATGGCCGGGCTGACCATCGCCATCGGCGGCACCATTCCCGCGCTGGCCATTGGCTGGATGGGGGCACGCGCCATGGACGCCATCGGCCGCAACCCGGAGGCCGCCGGCAAGCTGCAAACGGTCCTGATCTTGGTGGTGGCGTTTGCCGAGGCTATCGCCATCTACTCGTTGGTGGTGGCACTTAGCATTAAGTTTGTTTAACAGTTAACGTTTGACGGCTGACACTTTGACTTTCTTAGTCAGGTTGTCACAGGTCAATGGTCTGGTGTAACCGTAAAAATGGCAGTTTTAAACCACATATTACTGGCGGCAACGGAGGCGGCTGCCGAGAACACCGCCGGCGGTCTTGGCTCTATCGGTCTGGATTGGCGGGCGCTGGTGTTCCAGCTGGTGAACTTTGCCTTGCTGTTTTGGCTGCTGAAAAAGGTGGCCTACCAGCCTATCCTGGGGGTGCTGGAAGACCGCCGCCGCCGCATCGAAGAAAGCGAGGCGACGGCGCGTCAGATCGAGGAAACCAGCCGCCAAACGGCCGCCCGCCAAGCCGCCCTCTTGGCCGAGGCGCGGCGGGAGGCCGACGCCATGCTGGCGCGCAGCCGCGAAGAGGCCGCCAAGCTGCTGGCGCAGGCCGAGTCGCGGGCCCGCACCCAGACCGAGCAGTTGCTGGAGACCGCCCACCAGCGCGTCGCCCAGGAGGTGGCCGAGGCCAAAGCCGGCTTAAGGAAGGAGCTGGCCGGACTGGTGGTGGCCGCGACAGCGGTGCTGATCGACGAAAAGCTCGATGAGCGCAAAGACGCCGCGCTGGTGCAAAAAGCGCTGCAGCGGGCGGAAAGATCGTGAGGCGCGGTTCCCGCCGGCAACTAGCGCGGACGTTTGTGGCTTTGTTGGGCCGTCATCCGCTGCCTCGGTTGATCCAGGCGTTGGCGGACGAAGTCCGGCGCTGCGGTCTGGCGGCCGAGACCGACCTGCTGCTAAACGACATACAGCACGAGCTGTTGGCCCAGAAGGGCTACTTGGAGGCCGAGGTGGTGACCGCCCGGCCCCTGGGCGAGGCGGTCATGAACCAGGTGAAGCGCCTGCTCGAAGACGCTACCGGGGCCAAGACCGTGCGCCTAAACACCGCCCGGGACGAGAGTTTGCTGGGCGGGTTGGTGGCCCGCACGCCGGAGCTAGAGATCGACCTGTCGGTTAAAAAGCAATTATCAAGGTTGGAGGTGTAACGGGTGGATATTTCGGTACAGCAACTGTCTAGTGAGCTGCGCGGCGCGATCGAGCAGCTCAAGACCGGCCCAGACGTGCAAAAGGTCGGGTTGGTTACCAGGGTTGGTGACGGCATCGCCTGGATTTACGGGCTGCGCGACTGTGGTTTTGGCGAAATGGTCGAAATTGACGGCCCCGGCGGCTCCGTCAGCGCTTTTGCCCTGCAGCTGCTGGAGGACGAGATCGGCGTGGTGTTACTGGGAGACGAGCGCCGTATAACCGCCGGCGCCAAGGTGCGTTTGACCGGCCAGATACTGGAGGTGCCGGTGGGGCCCGAGCTGGTCGGCCGGGTGGTCGATCCGCTGGGCCGGCCGCTGGACGGGCGCGGGCCGCTGCAAGCCGCCAGCACCAGTCCGATCGAGCGGGCGGCGCCGGACGTTATCTCGAGGCAATCGGTCAACACCCCCCTGGCTACCGGTATCATGGCGATCGATGCCATGATACCGATTGGCCGCGGCCAGCGCGAGCTGATCATCGGTGACCGCCAGACCGGTAAGACCGCCATCGCCATCGACACCATTATCAATCAGCAGCGGCAAAACAGCGGCGTCATATCAATTTATGTCGCCATTGGCCAAAAAATGAGTAAGGTAGCGCGCATCGTCGACCGCTTGCGTCAGGAGGGGGCGTTGGAGCACACCATCGTGGTGGCGACCTCGGCCGCCGATCCGGCCTCGTTGCAGTATCTGGCGCCCTACAGCGGCACCGCTATGGGCGAGTACTTTCGCGACAATGGAAAGGACGCGCTGATCGTCTACGACGACCTCAGCAAACATGCCTGGGCTTACCGGCAGATGTCGCTGCTCTTGCGCCGGCCCCCGGGCCGGGAGGCCTACCCCGGTGACGTGTTTTACCTGCATTCGCGCCTACTGGAGCGCTCGGCTAAGCTGTCGGAGGCGGGCGGGGGCGGCTCGCTGACGGCGCTGCCGGTGATCGAAACGCAGGGCGGCGACGTTTCGGCCTACATTCCGACCAACGTCATCTCGATTACCGACGGCCAGATTTACCTGGAAACCGACCTGTTCTACCAGGGTATCCGCCCGGCCATCAGCGTGGGACTGAGCGTGTCGCGGGTCGGCGGCGCGGCGCAGCAGCCGGCCGTTAAAAAAATCGCCGGCGCGCTGCGGCTGGATCTGGCCCAGTTCCGGGAGCTGGCGGCCTTCGCCCAGTTCTCGACCGACCTGGACGCCGAAACCAAGAAGCGCATCGAGCGCGGGCGGCGGCTGACCGAGGTGCTAAAGCAGGCGCAGTACTCCCCCATGGGTACGGCCGAGCAAGTGGCGGTGCTGCTGGCCGCCACCTCCGGAGCGTTCGACAGTGTGCCGGTTGAACAGATGAAGGACGCCCAGGAGGCGCTGCTGGGCCGGCTACACGCCCAGCACGCCAAGGTGCTGGCCGAGATCGATCAGTCCGGGCGGTTAAGTGACCAGCAGCGCCAGGACCTGCTGTCGGCGGGACGCCAAGTCGCTCAAGAGTTCTCTCAGGAACGCTCATGAGGAGAAAGTTATAATGGCCCAGATTCAGTTAATTAAACGCCGCATGCGCTCGGTTAACAACACCCGCCAGATCACCAAGGCGATGGAGATGGTGGCGGCCTCTAAAATGCGCCGCGCGCAGGAGGCGGCGCTCAGGTCGCGCACTTACACCAACAGCGCCAAAGAGGTGCTGGCGCGCCTTAACCAGCTGACCCCGGCCGCCAACTATCCCCTGTTTGAGCGCCGGGAGGCGGTGGCCAGGCGGCTGATCATCCTCATTACCAGCGATCGGGGTCTGGCCGGAGCCTATAACGCTAACTTGGCCCGGCTGTTTATCGAAAACATCCAGGCCGACCAGGCGCGCGGCACCGCCACCAGCGCCATAGTGATTGGTGCCCAGGGTGCCCGTCTGGCCGCCCGGCTGGACGGCGTTGACCTAGTCGGTACCTACCCCGACTGGCCCAGCGAACCCACCGCGGCCGACATCCGGCCGATCTCCCACACCGCCATTCGCTTGTTTGCCGACCGCCTGGTTGACGCCGTGGAGGTCATTTACACCAACTTTATCTCCACCATCCGCCAAGAAGCTATTTTTGAGCCGTTACTGCCGGCGCTGCTGCCCTTGCAGCCGGGTCTGGAGCACGAGCTGAAACGGGGTGTTATGGGGCTGGAAGAGGCGACCTTTGAGCCTTCCCCTGAGTCCGTGATGAAGGCGGTGGTCCCCCGGATGATTGAGGCCCAGCTGTTTCAGGCCACTTTGGAGGCGGTAGCTTCGGAGCAGTCGATGCGCATGATGGCGATGAAAAACGCCTCCGACAACGCCAGCGAGCTGATCGAAGACCTGACCTTGACGTACAACGGGGCGCGCCAGGCCGGGATTACCCAAGAGCTGGCCGAGATCACGGCCGGTGCCGAGGCCATTTCGTGATGGCGGCCGGTAGCCGCCGGTCAGTAGCCAGGCAACCAGCAACCCGCAAAGGAGATTTATCATGAGTGAAGCGACCGCAACCAAACAAAAGACCAAAGCCGACACTAACGGCCAGGGTCACATACAGCAGATCGTCGGCGTGGTGGTCGACGTTGAGTTCCCAGGCCAGGTGCCGGCCCTGTTGAACGCCCTGACGCTGCAGCGTCCGGAGGGCCAGGAGCTGGTACTGGAGGTGTCGCAGCATCTGTCGGCGCACGCAGTCCGCACCATCGCGCTTGGTTCGACCGACGGTCTCAAGCGCGGCCAAACCGTCACCGACACCGGCTCGCCCATCGCCATTCCGGTCGGCAAAGCCACTTTAGGGCGGATGTTTAACGTCACCGGGCAGCCGATCGACGGCAAAGGAGGTAAGTTCCCCGAGACCGCGCCGATTCATAAACCGGCTCCCCCGCTGAGCGAGCAAAGTACCAAAACCGAGATCTTCGAGACCGGCATCAAGGTGATCGACCTGATCGCGCCGATCACTAAGGGCGGTAAGGTCGGCCTGTTTGGCGGCGCCGGCGTCGGCAAGACGGTACTGATCACCGAGCTGATCCACAACATCGCCACCGAACACGGCGGCACCAGCGTGTTTGCCGGGGTCGGCGAGCGCACCCGCGAGGGTAACGACCTGTACCACGAGATGCGGGAGTCGGGCGTGCTCGACAAAACCGCCCTGGTGTTCGGACAGATGAACGAGCCGCCCGGGGCCCGTCTGCGGGTGGGGCTAAGCGGCTTAACCTTGGCCGAGGGCTTTCGCGACCAGGGCCAGGACGTGCTGCTGTTTATCGACAACATCTTCCGCTTTACTCAGGCCGGTTCCGAGGTATCGGCGCTGCTTGGCCGCCTGCCCTCAGCCGTGGGCTACCAGCCCAACCTGGCCTCCGAGATGGGGGCGCTGCAGGAGCGTATTACCTCCACCACCACCGGTTCGGTGACGTCGGTACAGGCGGTTTACGTGCCGGCGGACGACTTGACCGACCCGGCGCCCGCCACCACCTTTGCGCACCTTGATTCGACGATCGTTTTAAACCGTCAGCTGACGCAGCTCGGGCTGTATCCGGCGGTCGATCCGCTCGACTCCACCTCGACCATTCTCGACCCGCTGATTGTGGGCCGGGAGCACTACGACGTGGCGCGCGAGGTCCAGCGCCTGCTGCAGCGCTACAAAGACCTGCAAGACATCATCGCAATTCTGGGCATGGAGGAGCTCAGCGAACAGGATAAGCAGACGGTGGCGCGGGCCAGGCGCATCCAGCGCTTCTTGACCCAACCGGTCCACGTCGCCGAGGTGTTTTCGGGCATTCCGGGCGTTTACGTTAGCCGTCAGGACACCATCGCCGGGTTTAGCGAGATTCTAGACGGCCAGCATGACGACAAACCGGAACAGGCCTTTTACATGAAGGGACCAATCAGCGATGTTAAGGTCTAACTCGGGAGGAGCTTGAGAGTGCTGACTTTTGAACTGGTGACGCCCGAGGGGGTCAAGTTTACCGAGGAGGCCTACGAGGTGCTGCTGCCGACCCCCAACGGGCAGATCGGCATCCTGCCGCATCACATGCCGCTAGTGACGCTGGCGGTGCCGGGGGTGATCGGTATCCGCCGCCGCGCCGATGATCCGGACAGCCGGATCGAGCACTTTGCCACCGGCGGCGGGTTTGTCGAGGTGGACGGCAAGCGGCTGCGCCTGCTGGCCGACACCGCCGAGCACGCCGAGGACATCGACGAGCTGCGGGCCAAAGAGGCGCTGGAGCGCGCCCAGGAGCTGCAGCAGACCGCCGAGGACCACGTCGCGCTGGCCGACGCCACCGCTTTAATCGAGCGCAACCTGGCGCGGCTGAAGGTGACGGAAATCAAGCGGCGCCATAATCGCATGTAGCAATTGATTTATATAAACCCTCATTAGGAGCAGTTAAGCATGTATACCGTCGATAATTTAACCATTAGCTGTATCGACTGGCGGTCTCGCGCTCAAGTCGCCGACTGGATTAAACAGAACTTAAACGGCCAAAGCGGTCTGGTGGCCATGGCGGGGGCCTCTAAGGCTATCCTGGATGACGGCACTCAGACCGCAGTACTTAAGCAGATCGATATCGCCTTACGCTTGCATCAGATCAAATCGGTTCACATTATGGATCACATCGACTGCGGCGCTTACGGCGGCTCAGGTAAGTTTGATCAAAAGCAGGCTGAGGTTAGTATGCATCGAGATCAGCTGGAAGCCGCCAAGCGGAAGGTTGCCGAGCACTTCCCCGACCTGTCGGTGAAGGTTCATTTAATAGATTCCGGCGGCACACTCTAGCCGCTCGGCAGCGAAGAGTTGGTTTACTTTAACTTCTGAGATGACTGCCGGTTGGCGTCGCACCAGCTGATCGGTTGCGTTTGGATGCAGCGCCGGTAACCGGTAACCTGACTAAACACCTGCGGCAAGAGCAGATTGAGGCTGGCCGGGGGCGGCGGCACGACCCGCACCTCCACCCGGGTGACGCCGCTGGAGAGGCTGTCGATGGCGGTAAAGCTGCCGCGCGACAGGTCGATCACCCGGTTGGTCCAGGCCTCGGGGCCGTAATCGTTGACCAGGCAGGTGACGGTTCTGCCGTTGCGCAGGTTCTTAACCTGTAGGTAGGTGCCGCGGGGGAACTTGGTGGAGGCGCAGGTTAAGGCGTCGGGGTAGCGCAGGCCGAGAGCGTACCAGGAGGCCTGGCCGACCTGGGCCGGCGGCGGTTCTGCCGGAACGTTAAGTATCGGCGGCACCTGCCTGATGGTGGTGCCGACGGTGGCGGTCACCGGTGGCGGCTGGGTGGTAGCTATGGCAAAGGCCAGCGATCCGGTACAGACGCTGGCTATCAAGATAAACACCCCCCGCGCCAGCCGCCTGGAGGCCTTCTTTTTGAGGATCTTCTTCTTGGTGACGACGTGGGCCGCCCGCTTGATTTTCTTTTTGGTTTTGGTTTTCATTTTAAAAACCTAGTTTTAGTATAACATAAGCTGCATGGTTAAACCGGTAAAGTCGTAGCTTGCCGGACTAGTACGAGACCGACCGCCCGACCGGTACAATCGAGTACCAGGTGTTGCCGGCGTTTAGAGGTATCTCGGCGCCGGTGGTGTCTTTCAGGACCGTGCGCTCCCGGTGTGAGGCTTTACTCCAGGTGCCGGTGACGGCTCCCCCATCGCGAAACACCACCGCCTGGCCGCTGCCGGGTGTGCCCATAATGACGGTGGCTTCGCCGATGCGGGTGACTCCGTATCTGGTGGGCATGTACTGAACCACAACGTTTTTGGCCATGATCTGCTTGCCGTCGTTACGGTCGACGTGCGGCGCCCCGGCCATGAAGCGGGCGTAGGAGTTGGTGGCCGCGTCGTAGCGGTACTCGACCTGGAAGCCGCGGTAGGAGTAGTTGATACCGATGGTGGGGGCGGTGGCGGCCGTCCCGGCCGCCGGAGGTGAGTCGGGCTTGCGCGGCGACGGCTTGAACTTGGCCGGCTGATTGAAGCCCAGTTTGGCTAGCAGCTGGTCTAGCAGGTCGCTCGAGGTGTAGGCGTTGTGGGGGGCGAAGCGGTCACGGCTGCGGTAGTATGAACCGGGATGGGCGAACTGGGTGAGACTTTTTAAGCCCAGCGGCGCGACCAGGTCGAGCGCGTCGGCGTTACCGCCCACGTGGGCTACCGGAGCGTCGAACTCCAGCGCCCAGTCGACAAAATAGGTCCTGACGCTGCGGATAGGTCCCAGAGCCGGGGCCCGCTGCTCCAAATAAAGCGCCATAAAGCGGGTAATGCCCCCTTCGGCCAACGCCTCATACACCACACCGGCCTGGCCGAGGCCCGACTGCGGACGCGCATTAGGGTGGTTTTCGATGATAACGGCGCTAACCGGCCGCTCGGCCAGCGCCGGTTCCAGCTCTACGCCGGTCAGCGGAGAGGGCTTGGTGGCCGGTTTGGGAGGCGCGGGCGGAGGCGCGGGCGCGGTAGTCTCGGCGGGAGGAGCCGGGGGCTGCTTGGTTAGATACTTGAATGTGGCATAACCAGCGGCGGATACAACCAGCAGGCTGATGGCAGCTATAGCGGCGCTGCGGCGGGGGTGGGCTTTAATCCAAGCTAGTAGGCGCTGGCGACGGGTGGCACCTGGCTGCTGCCCGGGTATGGGCGCGCCAGCAGGCAAGATCGGATTAGGCTGAGCGGAGGGGCCGAATTGAATGGGTTTGATGGGGGGTGGAGTGGTGCCGGATTGCGGCTTGACGACCGCCCCTGGACGGGGGCTGGCGTTGGTGTTTGGGTCCATGTGACGACTATATCACTTTTACGCTTATGGTTAAACCCGCCTCGGCCTAAAGTCTCAAGGTTACCCCGCCCCCTCAACCCTCGTCGCAGCGGGCCTACCGCCTACCCTCCTAGCCTCCCCCTAGATCCTCCTCTTCTACCTTTTGTCAGCAAAAGGTAGCCAAAACTGCCGAGCTGGTGTCAAAACGCGGTCTGCTCATCACGCCATTAGCTTGGGGCCCTGCGGAACTCGTCCTCCCTGTGGTCGTCCTCATCCGGCAGCTGCCGGAAGTCCTCGAGCGGTAGTTAAAATACATAGATAAAGCTACTGTCGCTCTTCACTGCCGGTTTTGCCAAAGCTCGAGGATTCACAGGCCTAAGATTAAGGGAAACTAGGATTTTAGGACAATGTTTTATCCTGGTCTTCAATCTCTAATCCTCCAATCCCTCCTACCAACCCCGAGTATTGGAGCTAACCCCAAACAGCCAGACCGGAAAAGGCCGAATTAGGCCGAGGACTGTTTGAGCCCCGATGCAATCGGAGCGAGTTCCGCAGGCCCGGCCTTTTGCGGGCTGGATGGCTTGGAGTTAGTGACCTACTCGGCCGGTTTTGGTTACTTTTGACGGAGCAAAAGTGACGAAAGAGCGGGTTACGGGGAGATTAGGAGGAGTATATGTGAGACCACTGCGAAGAGGGGTGGGAGGTGATGAACCGTCGAAGACTCTGAGCGAGTCCGAAAAGCTGTCAAAAAGTAACGAGAGTAGCGCACAGGCTAATCAAAAGAGAGCCCTAGGTGGGCTCTCTTTTTTGATACGCAAGCAGCGTTTCTACTCTTCTGCGGCGTCGGTGGCCTCCCAGGTAGCCTGGTTGACGAACTTGGTCACCTTGCGTCCGTCGTAGTTGCCCCGCAGCGCGTAGCGAACCTGGTTCTTCCCGGTGCTGGTGGTGCGCTCGTACTTGACCTTTGTGACATCGCTTTCAGGAACTTCGACGGCTTGACGCGACTTGACGTCGTAAAATTGGACGCTCATTCATACCTCATACTTAAGTGCTTGCACTATAGGGCTTTTAACCTAAGCTGTCAAACAAATCAGGGGGGCGGCATTGGTTAAAACTAAGCAGGCGGCAGTAAGCAGGCTCTATTTAGCCTGTAATTCAACTTTTTGCCGTCTCTGCCAGCCTATCCCGGGCGGTTTTCAGTCTCCTAAGCACCGCTTCGCGTCCTAACACCAGCATGGTCTCAAATAAACCGGGAGCGGCCGTCTGGCCGGTGATGGCAACGCGCACGACGCCAAACAACGCTCCCGGTTTAACCTCCAGCCGCTCGGCCAGCCCGCGCAGGGTCGCTTCCAGCTCCGCATGGGTAAAGTTAGCGGCCTCCAGCCCCTCCAGGCTGGCCTGGAGGTAGGTTTTGGCGGCGGCCGGGTCGGTCTTTAGCTGATCGAAGGGCAGGCTGGCTGGATCGGTAAAGAAGAACCGGGTCAGCTCCGGCAGCTCGGCTAGGTACTTTAAGCGCTCCTGTACCAGTGCCAGCACCGCTTTTTTATGGTCGGCCTTGGCTTTAGCGGCTACCGCAGGCCAAAAACCTGCACAGGCCTCAGCCAGCCGGTCCAGCGGCAGCGAGCGGATGTAGACGCCGTTTAGCCAGTTGAGCCGCTCGGGGTCGAACACCGCCGGGCTGGATTGGACGCGCTCCAGACTAAACGCGTTTGTCAGCTCCTCGCGGGTATAAATCTCCTTGGTCGAACCCTCACCGGCGTTCCAGCCCAGCCCGGCTAAAAAGTTGATCACCGCCTCGGGCAAGTAACCCTCATCGCGATACTCCAGTACCGATTTGGCGCCGTGGCGCTTGCTTAGTTTGCTCTTATCACTTCCTAGGACCTGCGGCAGGTGCGCAAAGACCGGCGTTTCCCAGCCATAAGCTTGGTACAGTAAAATATGCTTCGGGGTGCTGGGTATAAACTCCTCCGCCCGTAAAACGTGGCTGATCTGCATGGCGTGGTCGTCCACCACGTTGGCGAAGTTGTAGGTGGGGTAGCCGTCGCTTTTGACCGCCACGAAGTCGTCCTGCTCTTTGGTTTGAAACTCTAGCATCCCCTTAACCGCGTCATCCCACCGGACTGTGGCCGGTTCATCGGGTACTTTAAAGCGCAGTACATGGGGTCCGCCTTTGTCTTGGGGGTGTTTTAGGCAGTAGCGGTCGTATTTAAAGGCGGTGTGGTTGGCCTGGGCCGCTTGGCGCAGTTGAGTGAGGCGCTCGGAGCTGCACCAGCAGGGGTACAGCCACCCATCCGCTACCAGTTTTTCAGCCGCGGTTTTATACAAGGGCAAACGTTCGGATTGAGCATAAGGACCGAACTGGCCGCCGGCCTTTCCGCCCTCATCGGGTTCTAGCCCCAGCCAAGCCAAACTTTCTTGGATCTGATTGACCGCTTCTGGCACGTAGCGCTCACGGTCGGTATCTTCTATGCGGAGAACAAGACGTCCGCCGGATTTGCGGCTGTACAGCCAGTTGAACAAGGCTGAGCGAATACCCCCCAGATGCAGTGATCCTGTCGGGCTGGGCGCAAAGCGGACTCGTACCGGTTGTTTCATACCAGCTAGCTTAGCACACCTATAGAGACAGCTCGGACGGATCGATCGGGGTCCACTCCCCCGCCTCTTTTAAGTAAAAGTTGGTTTTATAAGACAGCTCCGCCGGGTCGTAGATGTTTTCGAACCGCACTCCCGAGCCGGCGGTTTTACTGTAGTGGCTTTTGCGGTCGATGATGGCGGGAGCGGCTACGCGTTCCAACTTGTACTCGCGTCCGCCCTTTGCAAAGCAAATGTATGACACCGCCTGCTCTAGTTCCGGTTTATCGGCCAACGGCTCTTTGCGGCGGCCGTGGCTGGAGATACCGAACTTGGCGTCGATGGCATCGATGATCTTGTCCCAGCCTCTGTCGTCCATACCACCAGTATGGGGTAACATTTGACGTTTGACAATTAACCCTTAACTTGTAAGTCAAATCTCACCGGTCAAACGTCACAAGTCTAATGGCGCGGGTTACAGGCTTTCGGCAATCTTGATGATTTGGTCGCGGTTGAGCCGGGTGTTGCCCTCGATGACGTACTGCATGCCCTTATTGACCCAGCTGGCATCGTGGTTGTTGTACAGGTAGATCGTCAGTCCCTGGCTTTGCACACTGATGTAGTGCTTGGTTTTGGGAGCGATGTAGTACTCCAGCAGGGCTGTGGAGTTCCAGTTGGTTTTACGCTGTGTAATGGTCAGCGGTTCGGAGTCGCCGGGCGCGCTAAACCGCAGCGACAGCTGCCCGGGCCCGTAGGTGATCTGCTGGTCGAGGCGGTAGCTGGAGGGGACGTAGCTGGGCAGGTTGGCCTGAATGCCGGCTTTTTGGGCGGCCGACTGTAGGGCGATGTTGGGATAGTTGTTTTGCCAAATCACTCCGCCAATAATGGCGATGGCGGCAATGGCGGCCATCAGGCCGGCCGGGCTGGGACCGGCGCTTGGGTTAACCGGTGCGGCGGCGGGCTGGGCAGGTTTAACCGGCGGGATCAGCCCCTGCATGGCGGCGATCTGGGTGGCTACTTCATTGGGCAGCCGGGGTGGAGTAGGCGGGGTTGCCGGAGCGGGCGCGAGGCGGGTTGCCGGCAACGCGGTCGTAATGCTTGGGGGCGCAGGGCGAGGTGGCGGCGATGTCGGGGCGCTTGGGGGCGCAGGGCGGGCCGCTACCGGCGCGGGAACGGCCTGGGGAGCAGGCGGCATCGGCACCCGGGGGGCCAGAGCGGCCGGGGGCGCTGCAGGCTGAGCGGTCGGCCGCGGTTGAGGCGTGGCGGAGACGGTTTTCGCCTCAGTTACTTGGGTAGGTTTAACGAACTTCTGGACCATTTCACTCTTACCAATTGTGGCGGCGCGAGCTAAACGGGCTTCTTTGCGGTCTGTCGCGGCAACCGCGGTTGAGGCTGGGCTGGCCGGGGCCGCGGCGGCAGGAGGCGTAACCACCGGTTTGGCCGGTACCGGGTATGCCATCGCGGGAGGGGGCGCTACTGGTGCGGACGGGGCGGGGCTCGCCGCAGCCGGCCGGTTAGTAGCACCGGCAGCCACCCTCACGGCCGTTTCAGATGGTGGTACCGGCGGTTTGGCTGGTGTGTTGGCGGCTGTGGACGGTTGCGCCGGTACGGCTAAGCCGGTAACCGGCGCCCGGCTTAAATCAAGCACCTTTGGCGATCCGGGCGTGGGAGCGGCGTGGAATCTCTGGGCGGGATTGGGTCCAACGCTGTTGTTTTGATTAGCGAGGGCCGAACTGGCCGGAGCCGAAGTCGAACCGACCGGAGTTGAACTGACCGGAGCCGTAGTCGAACCGACCGGAGCCTTAGCCGGACCGACCGGAGCTGTCGGGCTAACGGGAGCTGTGGCTGAGCCGGCCGGAGCCGCTGCCGGTGCTGGTGCGGGCTTAGGTAGGGCGATGTCGTTCATACGGGTCCGCGGGCCTGCGCTGGGCGCAGCGGTGTAGCCGGTGGTGACGGCGGCCGGCGGGTTGACGGGTGCGGCCTGATCCATGACCGTGCCGCAGTGCGTACAGTAGTTTCGCTCCCCGATGGTGACCTTGTCGCTTTTACCGCAGCGTTGACACTGCACTTTTTACCCTCGGCTTATAAATCTTATGCTTATATTACTACTCGGCCCAAGCATAATCAATAGTCTTTGTGTTGCCGGCGGGCAGGCGGTGCTGAGTAGCGCATGAGGAATGCGGCCGGTGGGCCCTATGTGTTAGCACCAAGACCCTTTTTACCTTCCCGCCACACCCGCCAGATAAAGCGCGGGATGGCCAGCTGCCGGCGCAGGCGCCGGGGCTCAAGCATCAACCGCCACAGCCACTCCAGGCCTGTTGCCTGCATCAGTCGCGGGGCTTTTGGCCGCTGCCCGCCGAAGGAGCGGTAATCGAAGGTTCCCCCCTCGCCGATCAGCACCCCGTGCGGCAGATGTTGTACCAGCCGCGCCATCAGCTGCTCTTGCAGGGGGAAACCCATGCCGACCAGGATGACGTCCGGCTTAGCGAGCATCAGCGTCTCGGCCAACTCCCTTTCCGGATGCCCGGTCCTGAGCGCCGTCTGTAGCTGGGCGTGTTGCTGGCCGGCAACTTCACCGGCCGCCGTACCGACGATTTGCAGATCCGGCAGACGCCGCTTGATGGCGGCGGCGGTATAGGTAATTGCGTTATGTTTGGGCGAGCCGATCAGAAAAACAGATAGACGTTGTGACTGGCAGCGCTCAAGCAGCGGCCAGGTAAAGTTGGTGCCGGCGGCCCGCTCAGGCAAAATCTTACGTAGCGCATCAGGCTGCAACACAATTTGAGCTAAAGTGTAAAACAGACGCCCGACGTTGTGCGCCCCGCCGTAAAGGTAGTAGGCCGCCCAGCTCAGCGCCACGCCGTCGGCCATGCTCAGTTCGGATTGGTTCAGCAGCTGGCGAATCTCGCGATCTGCATAGGCCTGGTCTAGAAACTCGACGTACGGTTTGGTGACGTAGCAGGCCGGCGACTGGGGGTTGGCTGCCACAGCGGCTATGTAATCGATAGCCTGCGCGGTGGTAGCGGCGTCTACCTCCACCCCCAGTAGTCGGTACTTTTTAAACTTGGTTTGCTGCGACACGATTATTAGCTTCGTTTACGAGGTTTTGCCGCTGGCTTTGGCCGGGCCCTTTAGCGGCCCTTGTCCGTGGATTTCTAATAACCACTCCGGCCGCCGCCCAGAACACCAGGGCGGTTGAGCTGTCGGCCCAACCGTGCAGCACCAGGTTGATAAGGCTGATCCCGGCTAGGGCCGCCAGTAGCGGGACGGCCAGAACCGAGTCGCGACGTCGGTACAGCTCAACCGCCAGCAGGACCGACAGGGCGACAAACAGCAGCAGACCGGCAAGGCCCGTTTCGATCGCCAGCTGCAAGTAGTAGTTTTCGGTCACCAGGGCGTCACCGGACCGGAAAGAGGCCGGGCCGGCGGCGCCCAAGCCCTGGCCCAGCGGGCGTGATAGGGCCTCGTTTAAGCCCCGTTCCAGCGCCACCAGCCGCCCGTCATCCGATCCCCGGACAACGCCGTCCAGCACCTGGCCGTGCAGCAGATAGAACTGCAGCTGGCTTCTTTGATTGATCTGTCCGACAGCCCACTGTCCGCCCATCACTCCAATCACCAGCCCGGCGGCAGCTACTCCCAGCGCCAGTTTGCGCGGCAGGCTGGCCAGGATGACGATAGCTACCGCCACTACCGCTCCAGCCCAAGCGGCGCGGGCGTAAGTATGAATCAGCGTAAAGACACTAAGTGCCAGCGGCACCAGTAGGATCCACCGGCGGTTCTTGATTAGTAACCAGATCATGGCGGCAATCGGCAGGATCAAAAAACTACCCAGCTGGTTGGGGCCGCCGAGCGTCGACAGGATGCGGACGGCGTTAACGGCCGGATCGACCAGCCGGAACGGCTCAATGGTACCGGGCCCATATCCGAAGTTAATTAGCCAGTCCGGCGGCAGGGCTACTACCTGTAAAAACCCGAACCCGGCCACAACGGTGGTGGTGGCGATGATGATGGCCGCCAGCCGCCGTTCCAGCCACTGGGAGGCCACCGTTTGGGCCAGCAAAAACAAGATCAAAAACTCCAGGTTGGTTTTGACTCCGAACCAGAAACTAGCGGTTGTGACGTTCCCGTTAGCCAGGCTGACCAGTAGACTAAGCGCGCCGTAGGCAATCACCAGCAAGTTAAGCGGCCGCTTGGCGATTTCCAGCAGCCGGGGGTAGTGACGCGGCACAGCCACAGCCGCCGCCATCATTAGGATTAAGAGTTCCTTCCAAGCCTGGAACACCTCCTGCCGGCCAAAGACGGAGCCGAGGTAGACCGCTAAAAAGGCGTGAAAGGGCATCAGGGCGGTCAAGGCTTGAACGCCGCCGCTTAAGAAACGGCTAATGGGGAGCCCGGCGGCGGCGTGGCGTGCGGAAGACTCCTGTCTGCTCACTACCGCTACTTAACTCCCGCCAGGCTGCGTTTGTACTCATCCAGGTTATCCAGGGCGATGCCGGTGCCGCGGGCGACGCACAGCAAGGCGTCTTCAGCCACTACGCAGGGTACGCCGGTGACGTTGGTTAGCATTTTATCAAGGTTTTTCAGCAAAGCGCCGCCGCCGGTGAGGATCATGCCGCGGTCGATAATGTCGCTCGATAGCTCCGGCGGCGTTTGCTCCAGCACCGCCCTGATGGCCTGGATGATCTTCTCCAGCTCATCGGCGATGGCGGTGGTGATCTCATTGGAGTGAATGGTGATAGTCTTGGGCAGGCCGGCCACGATGTCGCGTCCACGGATCTCCATGGGCACGTCTTTGGCCAACACCAGCGCGCTGCCCAGCTGCTGCTTAATCTGTTCAGCGGTGCGGTCACCGATAGCCAGGCTGTAGCGCCGGCGGATGTACTCGGCGATGGCAGAATCGATCTTGTTGCCCCCCACCCGGATACTGTTTTCGGCCACCACGCCGCCCAGCGACAGGATGGCGATCTCGGTGGTGCCGCCGCCGATGTCGACCACCATGTTGCCGGCGGCTGAGGCGATCGGGATGCCGGCGCCGATCGCCGCGGCCACCGGCTCTTTAATGATGTACGCCGCCCTAGCCCCGGCCGCCAGCGTGGCATCGATGACGGCCCGCCGTTCGGTCGAAGTCGCTCCGGCCGGCACGCAGACCATGACGTCAGGCCTGCTCAAGCGCCAGCCCCCCGAAACCTTGGCGATGTAGTGGCGGATCATGGCTTGGGTGATGCGGTAGTCGGCGATTACCCCGTCGCGCAGCGGCTTTGAGGCCGTAATCGAGTCGGGTGTGCGTCCCAGCATTTCTTTGGCATCGGCCCCAATGGCAACGATCCGGTTGTCCTCCACGCTAATGGCCACCACGCTCGGTTCATTAACCACGATTCCACGCTTAGGCAGGTACACTAAAACGTTAGCGGTGCCTAGATCGATGGCGATGCGTTTTGAAAACATACCACAAGTATAACCAGTAAGTAGCCGCGGCGCTACCGCTACCGTCGGTGCGCTCCCCGGTACACGATTACGGTTTGCTTGGGTCGGATTTGAGGTACAATAAAGCTAATGGTGAAACGTTTACTGACAGTTCTATCTTACCTGCTGGTGGCCATCTTGGTGGTGGTAGCGACCGTTGTGTTGGTGGCGATCGCCAAAGGCTACAGCTACGATGTCAAGACCGGCCGGATTAGCCTGAAAGGGCTACTGGTACTAAACTCGACCCCCCAAGGCGCGACGATTTTGTTTGACGGCGCCCCAATCAGGCGCAAGACTCCTTACCGCGCCACTCTGGAGGCCGGCTCTTACCGGATCGAGGTGCGTAAAGACGGCTTTCGAACCTGGCAAAAACGCCTGGTTGTCAACCCCTCGGAGGTCACCTTCGTCCCCTATAGCCTGCTACTGCCGACCGAAATCAAGACAAACACCTTAATCGGCGGCCGCGCGGCCAGCCAGCTGAGCGCTACCCCCGACCGCCGCCACTTCGCCTACGTTACTACCGGCAGCGATCCCGGCGTTTGGACGCTCAACTTCGACCGCCGCGAAGGCACTAAGCGCTACACTCCCCGGCCCGCCGATCCCGCCCTGGGGAGACCGGCGGAGGTGATCGAGAGCGTCACCTGGGCCGATGACGGTTCCCGTTTGTTGGTTAAGTCTTTAGTCGGGGCCGCCCCTGTCTATACGCTGGTCGGCACCAACGGCGGCGCCACAGCTCTTAACCTGACGGAGCTGTTCCGGTTCGATTTTAGCGGTCTGGCCTTTAGCCCCAACAACTCACGGGAGCTGTACTGGATGAGTCCGGAGGGGCTGCGCCGGCTGGACGCGGAGGCTAGGACCGTTTCTGCGGTGCTGGCCGATAAGGTTAGTGCCTTCACCTTTGCCGGCGACCGCATTTTGTACGTTCAGACCACACCGCTGGGCAAAACCGTTTGGAGTATGGACCGGTCGGGCCGGGACCCCAAGCGCTTGATCGAGTCGCTGGCCGAAAGTGACAGTTACGAGATGGCCTACGTTAACGTCCGGGGTAAGGATTACTTAGCCGTCTTGCCGCATAAAGCCACTACCGCCAGCGTCTACATCGATATCTTCTCGGCTACCCCGACCGTCAAGGTGGTGTCAAAGTCTGCCCAGCACATTAAGTTTAGCGAAGACGGCCGGTTCCTGGCCTTCTACTCCGGTGACACGTTCGGCACCTACGACACCGAAAAAGACGTCATCGCGGCGACCGCCACCTCTAACCTGACCGATCTAACCTGGTACGACGGGTTCCATGTGCTGCTGAACCGCCAGGGACGGCTGCATTTGGCGGAGTTTGATGGGGCCAACATGACCGAGATCAGCGCGGCCGCCGGGCCGGCTTACTCGACTAACGACCACCGGTTTGTGGTGGCGCTGCGCCCGCCGGCGAGAGGGGGTCAAGGGTTTGATATCATCTCGGCAGAGATTAAGCGCTAAATCTTTCTTCCCAGCCTGGAAGCCTAAAAGTGGCCTCCGCCTATCCTCCTCTCCCCAGCGGTCCTACCCTTCCCCCTCCTAATCCTCCTATCTACCGCCTCTCTCGTTACTTTTTGGCAGCAAAAAGTAACCCAAAAACTGCCAAGCCGGCTCATCAGCTAGAAACACCTCCAGCTACCGTTAAGCTGTAGGCCTGCGGAACTCGTCCTCCCTGTGGTCGTCCTCAAACAGTCCTCGGCCGGTTACTT